>NZ_JBIVGV010000022.1:0-76606 GCF_044748865.1 Pseudomonas sp. NPDC089734
CCGGAGTACATGGTGCCGACCCATTTCGTGGTGCTGGACGCGATGCCGCTGACCGGCAACGGCAAGCTGGACCGCAAGGCCCTGCCGAAGCCGGATGCCAGCCAGTTGCAGAACGGCTACGTGGCACCAGAGAGCGAGCTGGAGCAACAACTGGCAGCGATCTGGGCGGACGTGCTGAAGGTCGAGCAGGTCGGTTTGAACGACAACTTCTTCGAGCTGGGTGGTCACTCGCTGCTGGCGACCCAGGTGATTTCCCGCATTCGCCAGCAACTGAATGTCGAGCTGTCGTTGCGTCACCTGTTTGAAGCCCAGAGTCTGGCCAGCTTTGCCCAGGCGGCGGATCAGGGGCAGGGGAGTCAGGCTCCCGGTTTCGTGAAGGCGGACCGCAACCAGCCGTTGGGCCTGTCCTACGCTCAGCAGCGCCAGTGGTTCCTCTGGCAACTGGAGCCGGACAGCACGGCCTACAACATGCCGGCGGCCTTGCGCCTGAGCGGCGCTCTGGATATCGACGCGCTGGAGCAGAGCTTCACGGCCCTGATCGCGCGTCATGAAACCCTGCGCACCACTTTCCGCCAGGACGGTGAGCAGGCGGTGCAGGTCGTGCATCCGGCCTCGGTATTCACGCTGCCTGTCGAGCATGTACCGGCGGGCCAGACACTTGAAGCCTGTGTTCAGCAGGAAGTGCAGCGTGCCTTCAATCTGGAGCAAGGGCCGCTGCTGCGGGTCAAGCTGCTGAATCTGGCCGAAAACGAGCATGTCCTGATCCTGACCCAGCACCATATCGTGTCCGATGGCTGGTCGATGCCGATCATGGTCGACGAACTGGTGCGCCTCTACGAAGGTTACAGCCAGGGGCGCGAGATCGATCTGGGGGAGCTGGCGATTCAATACGCCGATTACGCCCTGTGGCAGCGTACCTGGATGGAAGCCGGCGAGCAGGCCCGACAACTGGCGTACTGGAAAGAGCAACTGGGCGACGAGCAACCGATTCTGGAGTTGCCGACCGATCGTCCGCGCCCCGTGGTGCAGAGTCATGCCGGAGCACGTCTGGGCATAGAGCTGGACAATGCTCTGGTCGACAGCCTGAGAAACGTGGCACGCCAGGAAGGCGTGACGCTGTTCATGCTGTTATTGGCCTCGTTCCAGAGCCTGCTGCATCGTCATTCGGGTCAGAACGATATCCGGGTGGGCGTGCCGATTGCCAACCGCACCCGCGCCGAAACCGAAGGGCTGATCGGGTTCTTCGTCAACACGCAGGTGCTGCGTGCCGAGTTCGATCTGCACACCACGTTCAGTGAGCTGTTGCAGCAGGTCAAACAGACGGCCTTGCAGGCCCAGGCTCATCAGGAGCTGCCGTTCGAGCAACTGGTGGAGGCCTTGCAGCCACAGCGCAGTCTGAGCCACAGCCCGTTGTTCCAGGTGATGTTCAACCACCAGACCCAGAACAGCGCCGACGTTCACGAGCTGTCGGGCCTGAGCATCAGAGGCCTCGAGTCGGACAGCCATGCGGCCCAGTTCGACCTGAGCCTGGGCACGACCGAGCATGCAGAAGGGCTGAGCGCGGGGTTGACCTACGCCACGGCGCTGTTCGACAGCACCACCATCGAACGCATGGCCGATCATTGGCTGACGTTGCTGCGTGCCATCAGTGCCAATGCCCGTCAGCGGGTGGCCGAACTGCCGATGCAGAGCGAGGCCGAGCGCCAGCTGATTCTGCAGGGCTGGAATGACAGCGCGGCGGCTTACCCGAGCGAGCAATGCCTGCCAGCCCTGATCGAGGCTCAGGTTCAGGCCACGCCGGACGCCCCGGCGCTGCTGTTGGGCAACGAACAACTGACCTATCGCCAGCTCAATGCCCGCGCCAATCGCTTGGCCCACAAGCTGCGCGAACTGGGCGTCGGCCCGGATGTGCTGGTGGGCGTTGCGGTTCAGCGCAGCCTGGAACAAGTCATCGGGCTGCTGGCGATTCTCAAGGCAGGCGGTGCCTATGTGCCGCTGGACCCGGATTTTCCTCAGGGCCGCCTGGCTTACATGATTCAGGACAGTGGCCTGCAGTTGCTGCTGACCCAGATCGCTCTGCGCGAACGTCTGCCGATTCCGGATAGCGTCCAGAGCCTCTGTCTGGATCAGGGCGATGAGTGGCTTGCAAGTTACAGCGACAACAACCCGATCAGTCAGGCCCGGCCGGACAATCTGGCTTACGTGATCTACACCTCGGGTTCGACCGGCCTGCCCAAGGGCGTGACCATCGGCCATCGGGCACTGGTCAACTTCCTCGTCAGCATGGCCGACCAGCCGGGGCTGAAGGCCGAAGACAAGGTCTTGTCGCTGACGTCGCTGTCGTTCGATATCGCCGGGCTGGAGCTGTACCTGCCGTTGTTGCGTGGCGCTTCGGTGGTGTTGCTGCGTCCCGATGAAAACAAGGACCCGCAAGCCTTGCTGGCGGTGATCCGGCAACAAGGCGTCAGCGTGATTCAGGCCACGCCTTCGACCTGGCGCATGCTGCTGGACAGCGCGCCGGCAGGTGCCTTGCACGGCAAGACCGTGCTGTGCGGCGGCGAGGCCTTGAGCGTCGAGCTGGCCCAGCGACTGATCGATCAGGCCGGGCATGTCTGGAACGTCTACGGCCCGACGGAAACCACTGTCTGGTCGGCGCGCCACTACCTGACCCGTAGCGACGATATCTGGCTGGGTCGGCCACTGGCCAATACCCGACTGCATGTGGTCAGCGACGCGATCGATGTGTTGCCGATCGGCACGCGGGGCGAGTTGCTGATTGGTGGCGACGGTCTGGCTCGCGGCTATCACCAGCGACCTGCGCTGACCGCCGAACGTTTTATCCCCGATCCGTTCGGGCCGCCCGGTTCGCGCTTGTACCGCACCGGCGACCTGACGCGCTATCACGCCGATGGCGTGATCGAATACGTCGGGCGTCTGGACCATCAGGTGAAGATCCGCGGGTTCCGCATCGAGCTGGGCGAAATCGAAGCCAGGCTCCTGGAACACGCCGATATTCACGAAGGGGTGGTCATCGATATCGACGGTCCGGCCGGCAAGCAACTGGTGGCCTATCTGGTACCGGCAGAGGGTGCTCAGTCCCCGGATGCCCTGCGTGACGAACTCAAGGCGCATCTGCGTGCCGGCCTGCCGGACTACATGGTACCCAGCCACTTTGTCTGGCTGGAGCAGATGCCGCTCACGCCGAACGGCAAGCTGGACCGCAAGGCGCTGCCCAAGCCCGATGCCAGCCAGTTGCAGCGTACCCATGTGGCACCAGTCTCCGAGCAGGAGCGGCAGATCGCCGATATCTGGGCTCAGGTGCTCAAGGTCGAGCGGGTTGGCCTGACCGATGACTTCTTCGAGCTGGGTGGCCACTCGCTGCTGGCGGCTCAGCTCATTTCCAGAATCCATTCAAGCCTGGGGATCGATGTACCCCTGCGCCTTATTTTCGAGAAACCGCAATTGAACGAATTTATCCAGGCATTTGAGCACAGCGGTTTGTCGCTGACCGAGGACGGTTTGTCCGATATCGAGAAAATGATGAACGAAATGGCGGGTATCTGACATGGAAAAGTCTGCAGCAGAACGTATCGCCCAGCGCTTCGTGGGCCTGCCGGTGGAGCAGCGTCGCCAGATCCTCGCCAAGATGAGCGAGACAGGTCAGAGCTTCAGGTTGCTGCCCATCGCCGTGACCCGTCATGACGTGCCGCGCATCCCGCTGTCCTATGCCCAGCAGCGCATGTTGTTCCTCTGGCAACTGGAGCCGGGCAACATCGCCTACAACGTACCGATGGCGGTGCGCCTCAATGGCCCGCTGGATGAGCGCTGCCTGGCCCAGGCCCTCGATCTGTTGGTGCAGCGTCATGAAACCCTGCGTACCCGGTTCGTGTCCGTCGACGGTGAATTCCATCAGGAAATCCTTGAGCAGCCAGCGGTCGCGCTGGAAGTGGCAGCAGCCACCTCCAGCGATGTCGAGGCTCAGGTCAAGGCCGAACTGCAGGCACCTTTCGACCTGCTGAGCGGCACGTTGCTGCGGGTCAAGCTGTTCCGCCTCAACGAGGCCGAGCACGTACTGACCGTGTGCATGCATCACGTGGTGTCTGATGGCTGGTCGGGTGAGCTGCTGATTCGCGAATTCGTCCAGCTTTATCAGACCCAGGTTTCGGGGCAGGCAGCACAATTGCCGCCCCTGGCGATTCAATACGCCGACTACGCCATCTGGCAGCGCGCCTGGCTGGAAGCCGGGGAGGGCGAGCGTCAACTGGAATACTGGAAACAGCAACTGGGCACCGAGCACCCCTTGCTGGAACTGCCGCTGGATCATGAACGTCCGGTCCAGCCGAGCTATCGCGGAGCGGTCGTGCGGGCCGATATGCCGGAAAGACTGTCTGCCCAGCTCAAGACCCTGGCGCGCAACAACGGCCAGACCGTCTTCATGCTGACCCTCGCAGCACTGTCGGTGGTGTTGTCGCGTTACAGCGGCCAGGCCGATATCCGCATCGGTGCGCCGAATGCCGGCCGTACCCGCAGCGAGCTGGAAGGGTTAATCGGTTTCTTCATCAATACCCAGGTGCTGCGCATCCAGGTGGATGAGCGCCAGACCTTCGTCGAGTTGCTGGATCAGGTGAAAAACGTGGTGATGGGCGCGCAGTCCCATCAGGAACTGCCGTTCGAGCATCTGGTGGACGCCCTGGCACCTGAGCGTAACCTGGGTCACAACCCGCTGTTCCAGTTCAAGATCAACCAGCACGTCTATTCGGGCGACGAGGGCGATACCGGTTCTTCCGTCGCCGGGCTGACCGTGGCCGAGTTCCCGATGGGCGGCGGCGATGCGCGTTTCGACCTGGCCTTTGACTTCACCGACACACCATCCGGGCTGCGTGGCTATTTCACCTATGCCACCGACCTGTTCGAGGCTTCGACCATCGAGCGTATTGCCGCATCGCTGCACAGCGTACTGGAGACGCTTGTGGCGCATGCGGACGAGCGTCTGGCCGATCATCCTCTGGCCGTTGCAGCCCCGGTTACACCTCGTGCAGCCGACTTCGTCAGCACCGATTTCCTGAGCCTGTGGCAGAAAGGTCTGCAAACCGGTCAGGGTAAACCGGCGTTGCGTGTGGGCCAGCAACTGCTGAGCTATGAAGAACTGGAACAGCGATCCAACCAGCTCGCCCGTTACCTGCAAGGCGAAGGCATTGCCGCGGGCATGACCGTTGCGCTGTGTCAGGATCGTTCGGTGGAGTGGGTGGTCAGCCTGCTGGCCGTGCTGAAGCTGGGCGCGGTGTACTTGCCGCTGGACACTCAGCAGCCGGCCGAACGCTTGCAGCAATTGAGCAAGGACAGCGCTGCCGTGCTGCTGATCCATGCCCGTGGCGATGACAAGGCCGCGAACCTCGGCGTCTGCCCGGAGCTGGCCTATGACGCCAGCCTGTGGGCCGATGTCGATGCAAGCCCGCTGAACATTCGGGTGCTGCCGGAACAACCGGCCTACATCATCTACACCTCCGGTTCCACCGGGCAGCCCAAGGGCGTGGTCATCAGCCATGGCGCGCTGGCCAACTACCTGCAAGCGGTGCTGGAGCGCCTGTCACTGAGCGCCGGGGCGAGCATGGCCATGGTGTCCACCGTGGCGGCGGACCTGGGGCACACGCTGCTGTTCGGCGCCCTGGCGTCCGGTCGTCAACTGCACCTGTTGTCCCACGAACAGGCGTTCGATCCCGATGGCTTCGCCGCTTACATGGCCGAGCATCGGGTTGACGTGCTGAAGATCGTCCCGAGCCATCTGCAAGGTTTGTTACAGGCCGCGAAGTCGGCCGATGTCTTGCCGGGCCAGTTGCTGATTCTGGGTGGCGAAGCCAGTTCCTGGGCTTTGATCGAGCAGATCAGGAACCTCAAGCCGGGCTGCCGGATCGTCAACCATTACGGCCCGACCGAAACCACGGTCGGTATCCTGACCCATGAAGTGCAGGAAAAACTGGATGCCTGTCGCAGCGTACCGGTGGGGCAGCCGCTGGCCAATGGCAAGGCACGGGTACTGGATGCCTGGCTGAACCCGATGGCCGAGCGTGTCGCCGGTGAGCTGTACCTGGGCGGTCGCGGTCTGGCGCAGGGGTATCTGGGGCGGGCAGCGATGACCGCCGAACGTTTCGTGCCGGACCCTGAGGGCGATGGCGAGCGTCTGTACCGTGCCGGTGACCGGGCGCGTTGGGTGGACGGTGCTCTGGAGTATCTGGGCCGTGCCGACGATCAGGTGAAAATTCGCGGTTACAGGGTCGAGCCAGGCGAAGTCGGCCAGGTCTTGCAAGGTCTGGACGGCGTGGCCGAAGCCGTGGTGCTGGCGCTGCCGCTGGAAAGCGACGAATCGCGCCTGCAACTGGTGGCCTATTGCGTGGCGACGGCAGGCACGACGCTTGAAGTCGAAACACTGCGCGAGCAACTGACCGCCTGCCTGCCGGAGTATCTGGTACCGGCGCAGTTCGTGGTGCTGGAGCGCCTGCCGCTGACCGCCAACGGCAAGCTGGACAAGCGTGCCCTGCCCAAGCCGGGTGTGGTCAAGCAGCGTTACACCGCACCGGTGGGCGAGATCGAGGAAAAACTCGCGGCGGTCTGGGCCGACGTGCTGAAGCTGGAGAAGGTCGGCACCACCGACAACTTCTTCGAGCTGGGCGGCGACTCGATCCTCAGCCTGCAGATCATCGCCCGGGCCAAGCGTCAGGGCCTGAAGCTGAACCCCAAGCAACTGTTCGAGAAACAGACCATCGCCCAGCTGGCGACGGTGGCCAAACTGATCCAGAAGAAACCGGCTACGGTGGTGGAGCAGGTCAGCGGCACCTTGCCGCTGCTGCCGATTCAGGCGCGTTTCTTCGAGATGGAGATTCCCGAGCGCCATCACTGGAACCAGGCCGTGATGCTCAAGCCGACCCGTGCTCTGGAGGCCAGCCATCTGCTGGCGGCCTTGCAGGCCCTGATCGAGCAGCATGACGCCCTGCGCCTGGGCTTTGCCCAGCAGGACGGCCAGTGGCAGGCGACCTTCGGGGCGCTGAACACCCGTGACCTGCTGTGGGAACACGAACTCAATGACCTGTCGCGCCTGACCGAGCTGGCCGACGAGGCGCAACGCAGCCTGGACCTGAAGAACGGCCCGTTGCTGCGTGCGGTGCTGGTCAACCTGCCTCAGGGCGAACAGCGTTTGCTGCTGGTGATCCATCACCTGGTGGTGGACGGCGTGTCATGGCGGGTGCTGCTGGAAGACCTGCAACAGGCCTATGTCGCACTGAACACCGGCAAGGCGTTGGCGCTGCCGGCCAAGACCAGTTCGATCAAATCCTGGGCCGAGCAGTTGCATGCCTACGCCCAAAGCCCGGCGCTGGAGCAGGAACTGGCGTATTGGCAGGCGCAGTTGCAGGACGTCAGCGATGCCTTGCCGAGCGATCATGCGGACGGTGGTCAACAGCAGAAACACGCCACTTCCGTAACCACTCAATTGAGCAGCGAACTGACCCGCCAGTTGTTGCAGGAGGCCCCCGCGGCCTATCGCACCCAGATCAATGACTTGTTGCTGACGGCACTTGCCCGTGTGATCAGCCGCTGGACCGGTCAGCCGGATGCCTTGATCAAGCTGGAAGGTCATGGCCGTGAAGACCTGTTCGATGATGTGGACCTGAGCCGCACCGTGGGATGGTTCAGCAGCCTGTATCCGGTAAGACTCACTCCGCATGCAGCGCTGGCCGATTCGATCATGTCCATCAAGGAGCAACTGCGGGCCATCCCGAACAAGGGGATTGGTTACGGCGTGTTGCGTTACCTCGGTACGGAATCTGCCCGGCAGAGCCTGCAACAACTGGCGCAAGGCAGCATCGTCTTCAACTATCTGGGCCAGTTCGATGGCAGCTTCGATGCCAGTGACGCGCTGTTTGCACCGTCCGGCGAAGGCAGTGGCGCCTCCCAGAGCAGCGAGGCTCCGCTCGCGGCACCGATCAGTATCAATGGTCAGGTTTACAACGGTGAACTGCGCCTGAGCTGGAGTTTCAGTGGCGCCGTTTTCGAGCGTGACACCGTGCAGCGTCTGGCCGACGAATATGCGCAGGAGCTGCAACAACTGATTGCCCACTGCACCACTGAAGGGGGAGCCGGGGTGACGCCGTCCGACTTCCCGCTGGCGGGCTTGAACCAGAAGCAACTGGCTCGCGTGTCGATCAACCCTCGCGATATCGAAGACATCTACCCGCTGTCCCCGATGCAGCAAGGCATGCTGTTCCATACTCTTTTTGAAGAAGAGGCGGGCAACTACATCAACCAGATGCGGGTCGATGTCACGGGGCTGGACGTCGGACGCTTCCAGGCCGCCTGGCAGGCGACCGTGGATGCCCATGAAGTGCTGCGCAGTGGTTTCGTCAGCCATCTGGAGCGCTCGCTGCAAGTGGTGCAGCGCCAGGCTGTCGTGCCATTTGTCGAGCTGGATGCCCGAGGCCAGTCCGAGGCCTGGCTCAATGACTGGGCGCAGGCTGACCGGCAGAAGGGCTTCGACCTGGCTCAAGGTCCGCTGTTGCGTCTGGCGGTCCTGCGCACCGGCGACAACACCCATCATCTGATTTACACCAGCCACCACATTCTGATGGACGGCTGGAGCAGTTCCCGCCTGCTGGGCGAAGTGCTGCAACGCTACAGCGGCCAGCCGATGCCGGCGCAGAACGGTCGTTATCGCGACTACATCGAATGGCTGCAACGCCAGGACGCCCAGGTCAGCGAACGCTTCTGGACTGCCCAGGTGGCCGGGCTGGACGAGCCGACCCGCCTGGTTCAGGCCCTCAAGTCCACGGCAGGCGGCCAGGGCTATGGCGATTATTTCCACCTGATCGATGCGACAGGCACCCAGCGCCTGAGCGACTTTGCCCGCGAGCAGCGGGTGACGCTCAACACCCTGGTGCAGTCGGCGTGGCTGTTGCTGTTGCAGCGTTATACCGGTCAATCCAGCGTGACCTTCGGTGCGACCGTGGCAGGGCGTCCGGCGGACCTGCCGGGTGTCGAGGAACAGCTTGGTCTGTTCATCAACACCTTGCCGGTGATCGCCAGCCCGCGCCCCGAGCAGACGGTGGCCGACTGGGTGCAACAGGTGCAGGCCAAAAACATTGCCCTGCGCGAGCATGAACATACGCCGCTCTATGAAATCCAGCGTCTGGCCGCCACCGCAGGCGAAGCGCTGTTCGACAATATTCTTGTGTTCGAGAACTACCCGGTGTCTGAAGCCTTGCAGCAGGCTTCTCCGGACGGACTGGCTTTCAGCGGCCTGATCAACCAGGAACAGACCCATTATCCGCTGACCTTGGTGGCGAACCTGGGCGAAGCGCTGTCGTTGCGCTTGAGTTATGACCGTCAGCACTTCAATGACGAGGCCGTGACCCAACTGGCCAGCAACTTCCAGCACCTCTTGCAGGCACTGGTTCAGGACCCGACTGCGGCGATTGGCGAGTTGTCCTTGCTGGACGCTGAACAACAGCGGCAGATCCTGCGCGAATGGAATGCCACTGCCGCCGAATTCCCGGGCGATCAGTGCATTCAGGCACTGATCGAAGCTCAGGTGGTGAAAACGCCTGATGCTCCGGCGTTGATCTTCGGCAGCGAACAACTGAGTTATGCGCAACTGAACGCCCGGGCCAATCAACTGGCCCACAAGCTGCGCGAGCAAGGCATTGGCCCGGATGCGTTGGTGGGCATCTGCATCGAACGCAGCCTGGAACTGGTGATCGGCCTGTTGGCGATTCTCAAGGCCGGTGGTGCTTATGTGCCGCTGGATCCGGATTATCCGCAGGATCGTCTGGCCTACATGATGGAGGACAGCGGCATTGATCTGTTGCTGACCCAGACGTCATTGCTGGAGCGCCTGCCGGTGCCTGACCGGGTGCAGAGCCTGTGTCTGGATCAGGAGGGTGACTGGCTGGAGGGTTACAGCCTTGATAACCCGGTCAATCGGACTTATCCGGAAAACCTGGCCTATGTGATCTATACCTCCGGCTCCACAGGTCAACCCAAGGGTGCGGGCAATAGCCATCGGGCTCTGGTCAACCGTCTGCACTGGATGCAGAAGGCCTATGGGCTGGATGCCAGCGATACCGTGCTGCAGAAGACACCGTTCAGTTTCGATGTATCGGTCTGGGAGTTCTTCTGGCCGCTACTGACCGGCGCACGCCTGGCCATGGCCTTGCCGGGAGATCATCGGGATCCGGAGCGTCTGGTGCAGACCATCGCCCAGCACAACGTCACGACCCTGCACTTTGTTCCTTCGATGTTGCAGGCGTTCATGACCCACGAACAGGTGGAGAGTTGCCACAGCCTGCGTCGTGTCGTGTGCAGTGGTGAAGCCTTGCCGGCCGAACTGGCATCGCAGGTTCTCAAGCGTCTGCCACAGGCAGGCCTGTTCAACCTGTATGGCCCGACTGAAGCAGCCATCGACGTGACTCACTGGACCTGCACGCCGGAAGACACCCTGAGTGTGCCGATCGGTCAGCCGATCGATAACCTCAAGACACATATCCTGGATGGCGGCCTGTTGCCTGCGGCGCGTGGTGCCGCGGCCGAGCTTTATCTGGGCGGTGTCGGCCTGGCACGTGGTTATCACAACCGTGCGGCCCTGACGGCCGAGCGCTTCGTTCCCGATCCGTTCGACGAGCAGGGTGGCGGGCGTCTGTATCGTACCGGCGACCTGGCCCGTTACGACGAGGAGGGTGTGATCGACTATGCCGGGCGGATCGACCATCAGGTCAAGATCCGCGGGCTGCGCATCGAACTGGGTGAGATCGAGGCACGGTTGAACGAGCATCCAGATGTGCGCGAGGCGCATGTGATCGATATGGACGGCCCGAGCGGCAAGCAACTGGTGGCCTACTGGGTCGCCAGCGACGCTTCCCGCGATGCCAATGGGCTGCGTGACGCATTGAGGGAGCATCTCAAGGCGGTATTGCCGGATTACATGGTGCCAGCTCATCTGGTACCCGTGCCGGTCATGCCGCTGACGGCCAACGGCAAGCTGGATCGCAAGGCATTGCCCAAGCCCGATGTCAGCCAGTTGCAACAGGGTTATGTCGCACCGCGCACCGATCTGGAAGAGCGTCTGGCCCGTCTCTGGGCGGATGTGCTTAAAGTCGAGCGGGTTGGCCTCAATGACAACTTCTTCGCACTGGGTGGCCATTCGTTGCTGGCGGTCACGCTGGCGGGAAGGATTCGCGAGGAGTTCGAGGTGTCCATCAAGCTGCATGACTTCCTGTTGATGCAGACCCTGGGCGAACTGGCCGATTTCCTGCGTGCAGGCGAGGCGAAGGTCAAGTCGGCGGTGATCCGCATGAACGCTTGCCAGTCCGATCGGGCGCCGTTGTTCTGTCTGCCGCCGGGTGGCGGTGGCACTTACTCCTACTACCCGCTGGCCGGCAGGCTGAGCGAAGAGCGCCCGGTGTACGGTCTGGTCAACAAGGCTTATGTCGTGCCGGGCTGGTTCGACCGGTCATGGGACGAAATGGTCGCTTACTACGTCGAGCAGATCAGGCTCACCCAGCCTGCAGGCCCATACAACCTGCTGGGCTGGTCGCTGGGTGGTGCCTTGGCCATCGATGTTGCCCATCTGTTGGAACGTGACGGCGACACCGTGAACTTCCTGGCGTTGGTGGATTCGATGTTGCCCGCGTCGGCAGGCCTGACCTGGATTGAAGAAGATCCTGAAGTCCGGGCCCGGAATCAGGATCAGAACCTCTTCCAGAGCCTGATCCAGAGTCTGGTGGCATTCGTGCCGGGCCTGGCCCGTGACAGCGTCGTCGCATTGATCGAAAGCGCCAGGGCAACGCTCACGGATGAGCGCGAGATCGCTGACCGGGTCATCGATCAGGTTGCCCTGGATGCCGGTATCGATGCCGAAAAACTGCGCAGTGTGTTCCAGGACATTGCCATTCAGGACGAGATCGAAACCGGCTACAAACTGTTGCATGCCAACGCCGTGTTGGGTGAGTCTTTCACCCTCAAGACGCTGGATGTGAAGGTCGATTGCTGGTGGGCAGGGCAGAGCCGTGAGCAGGATCAGATCCTCAAGGCTCAGGCCGTGGTTCAGGCGCAGTGTTCGGTGAATGGCCTGAGTTGCTCGGTTACGGTGGGTGAGCGTCACGACAATATCGTGATTGCGGATGAGTTTCTGGAAAGCGTCTGTGCGCGCTTGAAAGCGCATCCGTAGATAACGTCCCGGGGCGAGTAGGAGCGAATTCATTCGCGAGAGGCCGGTGAATGTTCATGGCCTTCTTCGCGAATGAATTCGCTCCTACTGTGGTTAAGCCTAGAAATCTCCGCGCAATGTCAGCATGAAGTTGCGCGGATCTCCGTAGTAATTACCCCGGTCAATATCTCCCGTCGCCTTGTAATACTTGCGATCCAGCAGGTTATTGCCGTTGAGGGCTACGCTCCAGTTTTCATCGATCTTCCAGGACGCCCTGGCATCCCAGATTGCGCGGCCGGGGTTTCTGATGGCGACTGTCGATTCGGACTCCGAATAACCACTCTGGGCCGAGACACCGGCCCCCAGCGTCAGGCGGTTCCAGTCACCGGGGAGGGTGTAATTGCCGGTCATGCGGAACAGGTGTCGAGGCGTTTCCGAAGAGATGGATTGCCCGTCGCTGCCACGGGTCATATTGAAGGTGTAGCCTGCCACGGTCTGCAGGCCGGGCAAGGGTTCGCCGCTGGCTTCGATCTCGAATCCCTTGCTGCGACGGATGTTGCCATTGGTATAGCAGGTACCGTAAACATCATTGCTCAGGCATTCGCCCTCATTGGCGGAGTCCTCCACCGCAACGTCCTTTTGCTTGATGTAGAACAGTGCCAGAGAGACGTTCAGGCGCTTGTCGAACAATTCCCCCTTGATCCCTGTTTCATAGTTGGAACCTATGGCGGGATCGAGCAGAGCACCGGATACATCCCGATAACCGCTTTGTGGCAAAAAGATGTCGGTGTAGCTGGCATACAAGGACCAGTTGGCGTCCAGGTCGTAGATCACGCCGGCAAAGGGGGTGAGCTCATGTTCTTCCTTGGCCTTGCGTGTCACGCCTGCGGCCTGGGTCTGGTAGTCATACCAGCTGACGCGTCCACCCAGGACCAGGCTCAGCGACTCCGAAAGATGCAGGCGCAGATTGGTGTAGGTGCCATAGCGTTTGTCGCTGAAGTCGGTAATGGAACTCCAGGCCGGGCGTTGAGGTTCGGCCACCGCATCATGGTCGGGGTTGAAAATATCGATTGCCCGATTGATCGTGACGGTGGCTTGTCGGGAGCGGCGCTCCTGTTCTGACCAGTTGGCACCGAGTGTCAATTGATGTTCCAGGCCGAAGGCGTCGAAATGGCCATCCAGATGGGTATCGATGCCATTGCTTTGCAGAGTGTCCGAGCGGAACAGCGCTCTGGTGATGCGTGAGCCGGTCAGTGTCGTGGGGTCTACGGCCCCCTGGGCATAGGCGACCTTTTGATCGAATGAGCCTGTCGAGTGGGTTGTGGACAGTTTGCCTGTCCAGGTGTCGTTGAAGTGATGCTCCAGCTCGCTGAACACTTCATCGGTCTGTGTCTGGTGACGGTTCCAGTCCTGCGCCAGCGATGTTGAGCGTGACAGGTTTATGGCACTGCCATCGCTGTAGCGGGGCAGGCCGAAGATCGAAAAGCCCTTGATATCGGCGCTCTGGCGGCGCAGGCCCACGGCCAGGGTCGTATTGTCGTCCAGATCGGTTTCGAGAATGCCATAGAGCAACGGTGCCGAGCGCTTGATGTCATCGATGAAGTAGCTGCGGTCGGAGTAGGACGCCACGAAGCGGCCACGAATGCTGCCCGAATCGTTCAGTTTGCTGCTGCCATCCAGATCGACCCGGTAGTTGTCCCAGGTCCCGGCGCGGGTGGTGATGGAGAACTGCGGGATGGCCGTCGGTCGTTTGCGAATCAGGTTCACGGTTCCACCCGGATTGCCCGCGCCGATCAGCAGCCCGGCCGCACCTCTGAGGATTTCCACATGGTCGTAGATCTCCATGTCGGGCGTCATCCAGCCGGTCACGCTGTAGCCCTGGCCCGATACGCCGTCGATGGTGTAGCTCTCGTCTTCCATGGCGAATCCACGGGAGCTGAAGACATGGGAGCCGAAATTGCGTTGTGAAAAGGTAATACCTGTCGCCTGGGCCATCACTTCGTCCAGGCTGTACAGGTTCTTGTCGTTCATCAACTGGCGGGTCACGACACTCACGGATTGAGGAATTTCCCGCAGGGACTGCGCACTTTTGGTGATGCTCACGGCGGAAGAGGTGTAAGACCCCGAGCCTTCGGTGATCAGGCCTGCCGGTGGCGCCTGGATCGACATGGGTTTCAGGCTGAGCGGTTCTGGCACAGCGGTGAGTGTCAGGGTGTTGTTCTGAAGGCTGTAAGGCAGCCTGGCCTGTTCGAGCAGGTATCTGGCGGCCTGTTCGGGCGTGAACCTGCCGTGCAGGGCCTGGCTGGTCTTGCCTTGTATGGCGTCCGGGTTGTACAGCACTTGAAGGTCACCCTGACGGCCCAGTTCGTTCAAGGCGCTGTTCAAGGGTTGTGCCGGGATGTCGAATTCGATTTCCTGAGCTTCGGTGCCTGCGGAGAACGTCAGGATCAGAGTGAAGCCGATCATCCTTATTGCAGGCCCGGACTTGAACGGCAGACGGATCGGCAAGGGATGCCCGGGGCTTGATTGCATGGTGATGGCTCTTTCAATCGGTAACGCAGGGTAAACCATACCGTGGTACGGAGGCACTGCCCGAATCATCCTTTACGGGGCGTTTTTTCAGCGTGGCGTGTCATCTGAGTCGATACGAATGAGGGCGCTGATTATTTAATGAATTCTCTCAATCGAAAGAGGGTGATGACTTGAGAAAGGCGAGTGCCCGTCAATAAAAAAGACCAAGGGTTGCCCCCTGGTCTTCAGGTCTTGCGGCGGATCGGTTCATCCGCAGGCCTTGTACGGGATCAGAAGTCGCCGCGCAGGGTCAGGACGTAGCTACGGGGTTCGCCGTACAGGTTGGAGCGATTCAGCGCCACGGCGGTGGTGTAGTACTTGCGATCAAACAGGTTCTCGGCATTCAGGGCAACGGTCCAGTGCTCATCGATCTTCCAGGCAGCACGTGCATCCCAGACTGCACTGCCTGCAACGCCTAGCTGATTGTTGGAGGGAACGCTGTAGCCGGAGTCCGCAGAGACGCCTGCGCCCAGAGTCAGGCGGTTCCATTCACCCGGCAGGTTGTAGCTGGTGTTCAGGCGCAGCATGTGTTTCGGCGTTTCATAGGCGACCTCCATATCGGAGCTATTTTGCAACCGGTTGAAGGTGTAACCGCCGAAGACCTGTAAGCCAGGCAGCACTTCGCCGCTGGCTTCGATATCGATACCTTTGCTGCGTTTGATACCGCCCTGGATGTAGCAGTAATTGTCGGAGCCTCCGGTGGCGCAATTTTCTCCGCTGGCCAGATCGGTGTAAGCAACGTCTTTCTGCTTGATATAGAACAGGGCCATCGACAGGTTCATGCGCTTGTCAAACAGCTCGCCCTTGATGCCTGTTTCATAGTTGGAACCAACCGCCGGGTCTAGTGGCGCATTGTTGATATCCCTGTAAGAGGCTTGCGGAGTGAAGATATCCGCATAACTGGCATACCACGACCAGCTATCGTTGATGTCGTAAATCAGGCCAGCGAACGGAGTAAATTCTTGAGTCTGTTTGGAGTTATACGGAAGAGACGGACCGTATTTGACATTGTAGTCATACTCGTACCAGCTGAGTCGTCCGCCCAGTACAAGGCTCAACGGTTCGCTCAAGTGAATGCGGGCGTTGGCGTAGAGGCCAGCTCGCTCTTCAGTCGATACATAGTCGGCCGTCCAGGCTGGACGTGCCGGTTTGGCAAATGAGTTGGCGTCGACATCAAAGACATTGACGGCGTTGGTGCCGGGGGCAGGCGTTACAGAGACTGTTTTGCTGTCGGCTCGTTGTTTCGACCAGTCGGCCCCCAGGGTGACCTGATGGGACAGGCCGAAAGCGTCGAAATTGCCTTCCAACTGGTTGTTAAAGCCGATGCTGTTGACTTTATCCCGGCGGAACAAGGTTCTGAGGAAAGTGGAGCCGGTCAGTGTTGTCGGGTTAATGGCTCCTTGTGCATAGGCAATGGCCTGATCGAATCCACCTTCTGAGTAGGTCATCGAGGTCTTGTTGAGCCAGTTATCGTTGAAGCGGTGCGAGACTTCAAAGAAGGCTTCAGTCATGTCGTTTTCGAGGCGGTTCCACTTGGGAGCCAGGTTCGTCGAGCGCGAAAGATCCAGTGACTGCCCAGTGCTATAGCGTGGTAGGCCGTAGATCGAGTAACCGTTGATGACCTTTTCCTGGCGGCGCAGGCTCATGGTCAGGGTGGTGTCGTCGCTCACGTCGGCTTCGAGGATGCCGTAGAGCAGAGGTGTACGGCTGTTACGGTTATCGATATATGAGCCGTTGTCTTCATAGGCCGCAACCATGCGCCCACGTACGCTACCCGAATCATTGAGCTTGCCGCTGCCATCCAGATCGACGCGGTATTGATCCCAGGAGCCGGCGCGGGTGGTGATGGAGAACTTGTTCTCGGCAGTAGGGCGCTTGCGTACCAGGTTGACCGCACCGCCAGGCTGGCCTGCGCCGACCAGCAGGCCGGAGGCTCCGCGCAGCACTTCGACACGGTCATAGATGGCCATGTCCGGCTGCATCCAGCCGGTGATCTGGTAGCCCTGACCGCCCATACCGTCGACCAGGAAGCTTTCCGCCAGCAGCGAGAAACCGCGGGAGGTGTACACGTGACCGCCAAAGTTGCGGTACTGGAAAGTGATGCCTGGTGTGTCTTCCAGCACTTCGCTCAGGCTGGTCAGGTTTTTGTCGTCCATGACCTGACGTGTGACGACAGTAACCGACTGCGGTGTTTCACGCAGCGATTGCGCTGCACCCTTGCTGATGCTGGTCGCTCCAGTGGTGTAGGAGCCAGTACCTTCCGTGGTTGTCCCCAGGTATTGCGAGTCAATTGCGGTCGGGGCCAGGTTGATGGCTGCCGAAGCACTTTGAGCGCTCAGGGTCAGGACGTTGCCTTGCAGGCTGTACGTCAGGCCCGCTCCGGCAAGCAGTTTCCCCGCTGCTTGTGCTGGAGTGAACTTGCCCTGTACGGCACCGCTGGTCTTGCCTTCTACATCCGCCGGGCTGTAGGCCACGCGCAGACCGCCCTGGCTTTCCAGTTGACTCAGAGCGCTGCTCAACGGTTGAGCCGGAATGTTGAACTCGATTTCCTGGGCCTGGACCTGGGCTGCCATGGGCAGGCTCAGTGCAAGGCCGATGGCCGCCATGGCGGGCCTTGGGCGGAACATCCTGCTGATCAGCAGGGCCTTGCTGAGCGGTGTGAGTCGTGACGGTGTGTACATGGATTGGCTCTTTCTAGTTGGTATTGGCAAGGAGATAAAGAGCGTTGTTCAGGTCTGCCGGGGCAAACGATGTTCAACTTATCGGGCGCAAGGCGTGAGGACGGATGCACGCACAGGTTGCTGTAAGAGAGAACGAAAATGTCTCTCGTTTATTTAATGAATTTTTCACATTTGCCCTGAGAAAGATGGCGCAAGGCTATTATCGGTAAGGCCCTTGATGCCGGGGCAAAAAGAAGCCCCGCTCACGGTGCTACCCGGGCGGGGCTGTTCAGTGTCGGGGAATAGGTTTTATTCAGGCCGATACCTGTTCGGGCTGCACCTGCTCCACCTCGATCTTCCCGGCCTGCATGCGCACCAGTTGATCGGCGATCGGGAAATACCGGTCATCGTGGGAGATGACGATGATGGTCTTGCCCTGCTGTTTGAGTTCGGGCAACAGCTCGGTATAGAACACGCGGCGGAAGGCCGGGTCCTGATCCGCTGCCCACTCGTCGAACACCAGTACCTGGCGCTCATCCAGCCAGGCATTGATCAGGGCCAGGCGCTTGCGCTGTCCGGTGGACAGGTCAGTGGTGGTGAAGGCGCCATCGCGGATGCTGACCTTGTGCGCGATGTCCAGGCGTTCCAGGTATTTACCTGCGTCGGCAGGGACCTTGGCTTCGCCCGGAAGCGGTTCGTCGAACAGGTGGTAGTCCGCGAAGATCGTGGTAAACAGTTGGCGATAGTCGTCCAGCTCCTGAGGCATGACGGCCTTGCCATTGAGGCGGATCTCGCCTTGCTGGGGTTTGTACAGGCCCAGCAGCAATTTGATCAGGGTGGTCTTGCCGCAACCGTTTTCGCCGACGATGAACACGATATCGCCCTGCTTGATGCTCAGGTTGACCGGGCCAAGATGGAACGACTCGCTGCCTTCGACAGGGGGGTAGTCATAGCGCAACTGGTGCAGCTCCAGCGTCTGCATGTTGGTCAGTGAGTTGGGGCGGTCGCTGACCAGCAGATGCGGCTCGGGGCTGGAGAATTTCCACGACAGTTCGGCAATACGGCGCATGGCGATCTGGGCGCGGCTGATGCCGGGCAGGGCGGTAATCAGGCGTTCCAGAGGGCCTTTCATGTACAGCATGACCAGCACGAAACCGCCCAGCACGGTTTTTTCGGTGGAGGGCCACAGGGCCTGAAAGGTGATGGCAATGCCGATGACGGCAAAGAACAGCATCGATCCGAAGGTTTCGGCGCTGATGAAGATATTGGCGGCACGCACGTTCGACTTGCAGATACGTTCGGTCGCGCCGTGGATCTGGGCGTCGAGCATGTGCTGGCGACGCTTGCGCTGGATGCGCAGTTCCTTGGCACCTGCGGACAGGGCCTGATAGTGCTTCTGCAACTCGTCCTCGCCGTTACGTGCGGCGATGATGCTGCGGGTTCCGATATGGTGAGCCAGGTACTGTGCGCCGGTGCCCAGCGCAACGGTCAGGACGGTCAGTGCCAGAATCTGCCAGGACAGCAAGGCCAGGTAGGTCAGGCAGCCCAGGGTGACGGTGAACGAAATCACCATCGGTGCCACCGACAGGGCAAAGGTGCTGATGGTATTCACGTCATTGAGCAGCACCGGAATCAGGCGATGCGAGCGATAACGTTCCAGTTGCTCGATGGGGGCGACCAGCACCTTGGCGGCCAGCTCACGGCGCAGGTTGGCGACCACGCGCTGGCCGACATAGTTGGTCGACAGGTTCGAGACGGTGGAGCAGCCCAGGGTCAGGACGCACAGGCCGGCAAACAGCAGGGCAGTCCGGGTGTCGGGGCCGTTCGGCATGTTCATCGCGTTATTGATGGTGGCCAGCAGGGCGGTCACGCTCAGGCCGCTGACAACCCCCAGCACGGTCGAGAGAGCCACCAGCCACCAGAATGGCTTGAGGATCCTCAGGGTTTCCCTGGCGAGGCTTTCTGATTTGAGGGTCATGGTGTCTCTCGTGGTTGTCCGTTGAAGCGGCCCTTGTCTCCGGACGCGGGCCTGAAAGAGGCGTCAGAGTTCGCGTGCGACCCGGAAGCCCAGCCAGTCGCCCCGTACATCGGGCTTGCGGCTGTTGCGGTTGCCGGAGCGCGAGAAGATCGGCGCTTCGGTCCAGTCGTTGCCGCGGATCATTTTCCAGCTGCAATCACCGGCCAGCCAGGCACTGCCATCGGTCGGTGCGCCGTTGTAGTTGCTGGTCTCACAGTCGGCGGTCCATTCATACACGTTGCCGTGGGCGTCATAGATGCCGAAGGCATTGGGGCTGTAGCTGCCGGCCGGTGCCGTGAAGCTGAAACCGTCTTCCGGGCCGTAGGTGTTGGCATGTTTGGCGATGCCGTATTGCTTGCCTTCATCCATGGGGAAGGGGAACGGGCCGGTGCTGCCGCCACGGGCTGCATATTCGCGTTCGGCTTCGCTCACCAGACGGTAGGACTTGCCGGTTTTCTTCGAGAGCCAGGCGGCATAGGCCTTGGCTTCGTTCCAGTCCATGCACACCGCAGGCTGGCGGTCGGTCAGCGGATAGCGCGGCTTGCCGGCCTTGCACTCGCGACCCGGGCGGGTGTCGCCATCGGGCATCTTGTAGCCGGTGCTTTTGAGGTAGGCATTCCACTCGCCGCTCAGCACCTGGAAGTGGCTGATGGCGAACGGCTTGGCGAAGGTGACTTCATGCAGCGGCCCTTCATCCGGCTGGCGGCCCAGTTCGCTTTCCGGTGCGCCCATGGTGAAGGTGCCAGCGGGCAGTACGACCATTTCCGGGCAATCCTTGCAGTCCTTGAACACCTTGCCCGGTTCGGGCGTGGCGGCCATGGCTGCTCCGGGCAGCAGCACGCCCAGCAGTGATGTCAGGGACAGGGTGTACAACATGTTTTTCATAACGGGCCTCAAGGCAGAAAACTGAAAACGGGTGACGGGCATCTGCTGCGGATGCCTGTCATGGGCGTTGGCCGAGAATGGCCAGAAAGCGGTCTATCTCGGACCGGGTATTGAGCAGGCACGGAGCGGTGCGTACCACCGGGCCGATATCGCGATCCACGGCATCGACCACGATGTGGTTCTTCATCAGCCCGGCCGCCACCTCGTCGCAGTTGCGACCCTTGACCCTGAAGAAGCTGAAGCCCGACGACAGTTCTGGAGCCATGGGTGTCACCAGTTCGATGTCCGGCAGTTCTTTCAGGCGTTGTTTGATATAGGTGTTGAGTTCATGGATGCGGGTCTGAACATCGGCCTTGCCCAGTTGTAGGTGCAGCTCGAAGGCCTTGTCCACCGCCCAGCGGTGCTCGAAGGAGTGGAAGCCGCCCGGGGTCATGATCGTGCCGAAGTTGGTGGCCTCCGAAAAACTCGGAATCAATGGCGTGACATCCTTCAATTGTTCCGAGCGGGCACAGATGATGCCGGTGCCTCGCGGGCCGAACAGCCATTTATGGGTTCCAGCAACGAAGAAGTCGCAGTTCATGGACGGGAAATCGACGTTCTCCACACCAAAACCATGCACGCCGTCGATCACATAGAGAATGCGGTCCTTATCGTCGCGGTTGCGGTTCTTTTCTGCGACCAGAGCGCCGATCTCACCGATGGGCAGTTTGACGCCACTGCCCGACTGCACCCAGGTCATGCCCAGTACGCGGGTTTCGGGGCGAATGTTCTGGGCAATGTTGCCGATGATCTCGTCGACCGAAACGGTGCTGGAGTCCTTGAACAGGCGGATCTTGCGGACCTGGGTACCTTCTCTTTTCTTGCGCGAATTGAGGATGTTCCGGGTGCAGAAGTGCTCATGCTCGGTGGTGAGAATCTCCTGATCCGGGCGCACATGAATGCCGCCGTAGATAATGGCAAGGCCTTCGGTGGTGCTGCCGGTCAGGGCGATCTGTCCGGGTTTGGCATTGAGGTACTTGCCGGCCCACTCTCTGACCTTGTCCTCGCGGCGGCTGGTTTCCTGCAGGTCCCAGTCCATGGCCAGACCGGGGTTGCGGTCGATATTGGCCCGGTGTTGTTCAATGGCATCGCGCACCGGCTTGGGGTGCGAGGTGATCAGGAAGTTGGCGAAGTGGATGTAGTCCGGGTCCTGATTGAACAGCCCGCGCAAGATGGCCCATTTGTCCTTGGGGACCAGCTCGTTGGTGGCCGCCATGGCTGCCGGGTTCAGCGTCGCGCCCATGGGCAGGGCGGCAGCCAGGATGCCTGCCTGTTTGAGAAAGGTTCTGCGGTCAGTCATGAGAGGCAATACCTGGAAATTCAGTGATCAAGCCGTAGGCGTTCATGGGTGGGCGACCGGTTTGGCCGCGCTCTGGACTTGCTCCCAGACGCGCAGGAAGTTGCCGCCCCAGAGCTTGGCGATGTCGGCTTCGGCATAGCCGCGTTCGATCAGCTCCGCCGTCACGTTGCGTATTTCGCTGACGTCCTTGAAGCCATCCACGCCGCCGCCATCGTTGAAGTCGGAACTGATGCCCACATGATCGATACCGATCTTTTTCACGGTGTAGTCGATGGCATTGACGAAGTCCTTGACCGTGGCCTTGGGTTCTTCTTCAAGAATGGCGTACAGCTTGCTGGCGTAAGCGCCGAAGCGTTGTTCCGGCCAGACAGTGATGATCGCGTCGCCGGGCATCAGCGCCATTGCCAGGTTCGGCAGCGGTGGCAGGTCGAAGTCCTTGCGCAGCTTGTTGAGCTTGTTCAGGGTCGGCTGGCTCAGGGGGCGCAGGTAGGCGGGGAAGGCCACGACCTGCACAACGCCACCGCTTTGCTTGATGAGTTGCAATTCCTCATCGCTCAGGTTACGCGGGATATCCACCAGCGCCCGTGGGGCAGAGTGCGATGCCACCATGGGCGTGCGGCTCAACTGGCTGACTTGTTCCAGGCCTTTGGTGGACATCTGCGATACGTCGATGATCACGCCCAGATCGTTCAGACGATGCACTGCCTGCTTGCCGATCTCGGACAGGCCGCCCAGCGGGTCCTGGGAATCATTGAAGAACGGCAGCGGGCGCGAGGAATCTGCCCAACTGTTGTTGCCCACGTAGCTGAAGCCGAACATGCGCATGCCGCGTGCCGTCCACTGGTCCAGCAGATTGATGTCATTGCCCAGCGGGTAGGCGTTGAGCATGCTTATGAATATCGCGAACTTGCCTTCGCCGTGCAGGCGACGCATGTCGTCCGGGGTGTAGGCGATCCCGACCTGATTCGGGAAGTCGCGCACCATGCCGGTGATGATCTTGTAACGGACTTCCTGCTGATGACGGGCTTCGTCCACAAAACCGGGCGTCGGACGATGCGGGGCATTGGGGCCGTTCCAGATTTCCGGCCAGCCGAATACCGTCAGTGCAGCCCCCGAGAGGCGTCCACGGCCTGCCTTGACCAGGTCGAATTGTCCTGAGCCGTCCTTGTCCGCTTCATGACGTTCGCTGCCGAACTTCAAGGGCACAGTGATGTGGCTGTCGAAGGAAATGATTCGATCCTGCAGCTCTTCGGCCTGCTTCATCACCTTGACCGGGTAGCCTGACGGCGACCAGTAGTTCCAGGCCAGGAAGCCTGCGCCTGCACTGATGGCCAGAGCCAGGGGCAGGCCGATGAAAAGAGCCTTTTTCCAACGCGGTTTTGTCATTGCCATCTCTTTCAGGTTCGCAGTTCAGAAGCAGGCACAAGGGCCTTTGCTATCTGGGGAGAACGAGTGGATGGCGGAAAAATTTAGCCGCGATGCATGAGCGCGGTCTGGTGCCCTAAATTTCTCCGATGACGCTACGTCCTAGCTTGGATAAAGGCCGTTTCGGGGCGTTAACAGGTAGGGCAATGACGATTTCTCGACGAGGGTTTATAGCGGGCCTGGCGCTGACCGGCGCTGCGGTACCGGCTGCTTATTACGCACATCGCGAACTGACGCGCGTCGAAGAGCCCATTACACCGGGGGAGGCGACAGCCGGTCCGGCCGACACGGCTACACAGCGTGTGGCCGACAAGCTGCGTGGCATATGGAGCATTCGCTTCGAGGGGCGCGATGCCGGGTTGGCAGGTGCGCCGCTCAAGGGCCTGGAAATGTTGCTCGACATTGCGCCGCGTGGTCGTGGCCTACGGGGCTATATCGACACCGCCGAGCGCTTGCGCGGTGAAGACGAACCGCGTTTTCGGGTGATTGGCGACCTGCCGTCCGGAGATGCCTCGAAACTCTATTTCCGGGTCATCGACGGTCATCTTGACGACAGTCCGCAAAGCGATGCGCCGGATTACGAATTCAGCATGATTCTGGACGAGGTCTGGGGCAGTTTCGGCAATGCCGGCAGCGGCACATTGAGCGGGCGCATCGAGCGGCTGGATCGTCCGCTGGCCTTGCCTGAGCTGGAAAACCGTTTCATTGCCACCAAGCATCTGTTCCCCGAGGCACGTGACCGTATCGGCCTGACGCCGCCGTTCCTGGCCTGGCTGGTCTCGAAGGAGCATCGACTGTTTCACCAGCTCTGGCATGCCTCGCGAGACAAATGGCATCGTTTGCCTGAAGACAAGCGCGAAGCCTTGCGGGGCATTGGCTGGCAGCCCGGCCCGCGTGACAAGGAGCGTGATGCCCGTGGCGATCACAAGGATCGCAACGGTTCAGGCATCGACTTTTTTTTCATGCATCGACACATGTTGATTCATGCTCGCCAGATTCAGGATTTGCCTTCCTGGCCGCGCTTTCCCTTGCCGCAACCAGAGCTTGAGCGTGATCGCTTGGGCTTTGCGCGCTACTTCGATAACCACGATGGCTGCTCGCTGCCGCCGCCCTGGCTGGCCAATGGCGATGCGGAATACAGCCAGCTGGTCAGTGATATCAAGAGTGCCGAGACGTTCAGTACGCATTTTCAAGTCTGGGAATCCCAATACCGGGACCCGCGCTTCCTGTCGAAGATGACCCTGGGCCAGTTCGGCTCGCAGGTCGAGCTGGAGCTGCACGACTGGCTGCACATGCGCTGGGCATCCGTTGCGCGGGACCCCTCGAATGGCGAGCCGGTGCCCATGGCGCGGGATTCAGCAGATTTCGCAGCCCGCTGGTTCGAGCCGGAAAACGACTTTCTTGCGGACCCGTTCTCCTCTCATGTGCATCCAGTGTTCTGGAAGTTTCATGGCTGGATCGACGACCGGATCGAGGACTGGTTCCGGGCTCATGAGCGTTTCCATCCGGGTGAAGTCAGCCGCCTTGAAGTCAATGGCGTGCCGTGGTTTGCGCCGGGTCGCTGGGTTGAGGTGAGCGACCCCTGGCTCGGTCCGCAGACCCATGGTTGCAGCACCACGCCGGGCCTGAATGCCGGAACCACCATGGAGATGGACCCGGAAGTCATGAAACTGGCCCTGCGCATTACCTTTGCGGCCGATGACAAACTCGGCAACCTCCTGCGCCGTGTACCGCGTCGACCGTGGTATGCCAGGAATCTGCTGCCGGAAAAGTGGTTTTAACACTCGCTGTAGGAGCGAATTCATTCGCGAATGACCCTTTCGCGGATAAATCCGCTCCTACACGTTTGTTGCGACCTGCATCCGGTGTTTCCTGAGTCGTTTATACGCTCGCTGTAGGAGCGAATTCATTCGCGAATGACGCTTTCGCGGATAAATCCGCTCCTACACGTTTGTTGCGACCTGCATCCGGTGTTTCCTGAGTCGTTTATACACTCGCTGTAGGAGCGAATTCATTCGCGAATGACCTTTTCGCGGATAAATCCGCTCCTACATCACCTGTGACCAGCCACCCCCCAGCGCCTTGTACAGCGCAATACTCGCCTGCATCCTCGACAGTCGAAGCTGAACACTCACGTCCTGAGCCTGATACAGCGTGCGCTGGGTTTCCAGAACTGTCAGCAGGTCTTCGGCCCCGGCCTCGTAACGGCTCTGGGCGATGCGGAAGGCGGTTTGTGCTTCCTTGAGCTCTTCGTCGTGCCAGTACCTTTGCTGATCCAGGCCCTCGATGCTGTTCAGGGCCTTTTCCACGTCGGCGAAGCTGTTGATGATGGCGCTCCGATAGGTTTCCAACAGTTCTTCCTGACGGGCCGTGGCCTTGTCGCGCTCGGCGCTCAATCGCCCGTTATTGAAGATCGGCCCTGTCAAACCGGCTGCCAGACTGCTGAAGGGGGCGCGTAGCCAGTCTTCGGCCCGAACCTGTTCCGTGCCCAGAGTGGCGCTCAGGGTCAGTTTGGGCAGCAGGGCGGCGCGTGCCACCGTGACATCGGCCTGGGCGGCGGCCAGCTCGGCTTCGGCCTTGGCGATGTCAGGACGGCGGGTCAGCAATTCGCTGGGCAGCCCTGTACCGATCTGTGGCCAGCTCAGGCTTTCAAAGTTCTGATTGCCCAGTTTCAACTGCTGTACGGGCTCACCGAGCAGGGCGGCCAGGGTGATCAGTTGTTCATTGGCCAGTTGCTGGATACGTGGCAGTTCACGTTGTTGGGTCGCGACCAGGTTTTTCTGCTGGGCCAGTTCCAGTGCCGTGGCGGAGCCTGAGTCGTAGCGGGTCTGTACCAGGCGCAGGACGTTCTGGGCGTTGGCCAGATTCAGTTCGGCAATATGGCTTTGTTCCCTGGCTGACAGGGTTTGTGCATAGCGATCGGCAACGCTGCTGAGCAGGGTCAGCTCTACCGTCGCCTTGTCGAATTCGCTGGCCTTCAGGCTCTGGAGCGCGCTGTCGCGAGCGGCGGACACACCGCCCCAGAAATCGACTTCATAGCTGGCGGTCAGGCTGCTGGTGAAAGCGTCGGTGTTGTTGTCGTCCGAGGGGTTGGCCTTGCGATCACTGTGGCGCACAAACTTGTTTCGTTCGCCCCGGAAATCGTAGGTGAGTTCGGGAAGCAGCGGTGCTCCGGCAACGATAGCGGTGGCTTGTGCCTGCCGGACTCTGGCCATGGCGGCCGCTATTTCATGGCTGTTCAGGCGGGCCTGTTCGATCAGGCGGTTCAGCTCAGGGCTGCCGAACTGTTGCCACCATTGGGTATCGGTACGTTGCGCAGCGGCGTTCCGGGCGTACGCCCAGCCCGGCGGTGGCTGAATGCCGCTGTCCGGATGCGGGACAGAGGTGTTGCAGGCTGCCAGAAACAGGCAGGTGGTCAGCAGGGTAAGGGTTGGTTTCATCGAGAAATCATTCGCTGGTAAGGGCGGCAACCGGATCGAGCCGGGCAGCTTTGCGGGCAGGCATAAAACCGAAGACCACGCCGGTCACCAGTGCACAGGCAAAGGCACCGGCCACGGCGAACAGGGAAAATGCCACGGCGACCTTGCTGAGCAGCAGCACGCCGCCCATGCCGAGTGCCAGCACGATCCCGGCCACTCCGCCCACGACCGAGAGCATCACGGCTTCGGTGAGGAACTGGCGAAGGATGTCGCCCTGGCGTGCGCCCGTGGCCATGCGGATGCCGATTTCCCGAGTACGCTCGCGTACTGTCATCAGCATGATGTTCATCACGCCGATCCCGCCCACCAGCAGCGAGATGGCGGCAATCGAGCCCAGCATCAGCGACAGGGTGTTCTGGGTCCGGGCCTCGGCCTGGATCATCGCGGCATTGTTGGTCAATTCATAATCGTTCTTGCCGTTGTGCAGGCGTTGCATCAGATCATTGATGGCCTTTTCAGCCTCCTTGACCTTGCCGGCATCCTTGGTGGCAATGGCGATGTACTCCGGGTTCTGGGTGCCGAACAGACGAATGCTGGCCGAGGAGTAAGGAATGGCAATACGGTTGTCGCTGTCCAGGTCGCCGGAGCTTGCGCCTTTTTCCTGAAGGACGCCCACGACCTGGAAGGGCACGTTCTCGATCAGGATGTACTGGCCGATAGGGTCCGGAATGTCCTTGAGCAGCTTTTGCCGGACCTTGTGCCCAATCACCGCGACGGCGGCTGCGTTTCTTTCGTCGGCCTCGGTGAAATAGCTGCCTTCGACGACCGGCCAGTTGAAAATGGCCGGAAAGTGCGTGTCGTTGCCGCCCACATAGCTGGAATGATCGGCGTTGCCGAAACGGACTCCCGCCTGTCCGCCATTGACCGGCATGATCATCTTCACTTCGGGCAGTTCGCCCAGGGCGGCGACCTCCTCCAGGGTGATGATGCCTTTGGCGGTGCGCGGATTGGGAGCCTTGCCGTTGAGGTAAATGATGTTGGAGCCGAAGGAGGACATCTGCGCCATGACCTGGCGCTTGCTGCCTTCGCCCACGGCCAGCATGACCACCACCGAAGCAACGCCGATCACGATGCCCAGCAAGGTCAGGGCGGTACGGAAACGGTTGATCCACATGACCCGCCAGGCGGCCTGAATGGCGTCGAGCAATTCACCTTTCCAGGCGCCATTGCCGGTGCTGCCTTCGCTCAATCGCTGGCGCAGGTCGACGGCCTGCAGGGCGGCCGGATTGGTGGTGTTCTGAACATGAGGGTCGCTGGAGGCTGTGTCGCTGACGATCAGACCGTCGCTGATTTCAATGACGCGCTTGGCGCGGGCGGCGACTTCCCGGTCGTGGGTGATCAGGATGACCACGTGTCCCTGACTGGCCAGTTCGTCCAGCAGGGTCATGACTTCCGCACCGCTGTGGCTGTCCAGTGCACCGGTGGGTTCGTCGGCGAGAATGATATGGCCGCCGTTCATCAGGGCACGGGCGATGGACACCCGTTGTTGTTGGCCGCCGGAGAGTTGGTGCGGACGGTTGCCAGTGCGTGAGGCCAGCCCCAGCCGGTCGAGCAGGGCGGCGGCGCGGGCATGGCGTTCAGCGGCGGGTGTGCCGGCGTAGATGGCCGGCATTTCGACGTTCTCCTGGGCCGAGCCGGACGGAATCAGGTGATAGCCCTGAAACACGAAACCAAAGGCCTCACGTCGTAGCCAGGCAAGTTCGTCGGTATCCAGATTCGCCACATCTTCACCGGCGAACAGGTAATGCCCCGAACTTGGGCGGTCGAGGCAACCGAGAATATTCATCAGGGTCGACTTGCCCGAGCCGGAGGCACCGACGATGGCCACGAATTCTCCGGCATGGATCGACAGGTCGATTCCGCGCAGGACGTTGACTACCGGGCTGTCGCCACCCCCGTAGGATTTGCGGATATCCCGCAGGTCGATCAGCGGCGTCTGCATTCAGCCTCCGCTGCCGGTGGACGGGCCGATCAGCAAGTGGTCGCCTTCATCCAGTCCTTCAAGGATCTGCACACGCAGGCGGTCGCTGATGCCGGTGCGCACCTGACGGCTTTGCACGTCGCCATTGGGGGTAATGACCTGCGCGACCTGTACGTCGGCCTGTGGCCCGCTTTTCAGAGCGGCGATAGGGGCGGTCAGGGTGTTTTGGGCGCTGTTGGCGACAAAGAATATCTGTGCGGTCATTTCCGCCATCAGTGCCTGGTCGGCGTTATCGACATCCAGCAGCACGGTGTAGAGCACGACCCGGCCACTGCCGCTCTTGCCGGAACTGCTTGGGCTGCCACCGCCCTGATTGGCTTGCTCCAGCGGCTTGGGCGGTACCGGAAGAATTTGCCGGACCGTGCTGTTCCAGCGCCGAGTGCCACCGCTCAGGGTGGTGAAGTAAGCATTCATGCCGGGTTTGACGTGGCCGATATCGGCCTCGGAAACTTCGGCCCAGACGGTCATGGGCGAAAGCCGGGCGATGCGCAGGATCAGAGGGGTCTGCTGCTGGGCATTGAGGGTCTGGCCTTCCCGGGCGTCCAGCGCGACAACGGTGCCTGTCATCGGCGCGTAGATGCGGGTGTAACCCAGTGCGGCTTCGTCACTGCGCAGGCTGGCCTGTGCTTCAAGGATCTGCGCCTTGAACATGTCGACCCGTGCCTGGGTGGCACGAAACTCGGACTCGGCCGCTTGCACATCCTCCGCACGGGTCGCGCCACCGGCGGCAAGGCTTCTCTGGCGTTGCTGTTTCTGCTGCGCCAGCTCATGCAGGGCACGCTGCTCCTGCAACTGGGCCTTGAGGTTTTCAATGGCGTAGCGTGCGGCGTCTAATTTGGCTTTTTGTGTGGAAGGATCGATCTCGACCAGCAATTGGCCTTCCTTGACCTGATCGCCGACCTGCACATGAATCTTCATGATCTGCCCGGTCGCCTGGGAGCCCACATCCACATAGCTGCGCGGTTGCAGAGTGCCCAGCGCAGTCACGCTGCTCTGGATATCGTTGCGGGTAACGGTAGCGGTAGCGGCATTGCTGTTGCCATTGGGTATGATTTGCCAGGCACAGACCGCGATGACCGGGAACATGCACAGCGCCAGAAGGACGGCGCGTCGAGGGTGTCTAGAGCGTTTCATGCAGGGTTCCTGCTTGGGAAAGTCAGGCTGTCGTCAGGAGACGGCCAGGAGAACTGTCCAATAGACGAGGAGCAGGAGGGGGAATTTAGCGGTACAGGATATTGTTGTTTGTGAGTACCGTTTGGATAGCGGTACCCAATGTTGGTAGGGCAAGACTATTTATGCATGCAGATCAAAACGGGTTTGCCAGCATCAGGGATGTGTGTGCTTTGAGGGTCCCCGGTGGTAATGGTTTGCTCTTTCTAGGGAAGCAAATCTTTTAACGCACTTTGTATGGCTGTGTAGATGACGGCGATAAATGCGGTTTGCGTAATTGCTAAAGCAAGAGCCACTTCCAGATAGCCAAGTTTATTATGTCGCCATGTAGCTGCGGCAAGCATCGGGATTCGATTTGAAAATGATTTTTTTTGACGGGTGATTTTATCCGTGAGCTTTTTGAGCTTGGGAGGGGATGTCAGCATCGAGTCAATGAATAGGGTCATATTGGCCAAAAAGGCGCCGCCAAATACAAGCATGCAGGATAGAAATGGAAGCGTTCGCATGACGCCTTCATAGCTTAAATCATATTTGTTCAGGTCCAGTTTTGACGCAAAGATTAAGGTCAGTGTCAGAAACAAAACCTGTGGCGTCAGATTTCTTAAGAATTCAAGCAGTGCCTTTCTGTTGTTTCCAAAAAACATTGTTGCTCCATTACGTGAAAGGCTCGCATATTTAAAGCTGCGCGCTTTTTTCATTGTTTTATACGGGGAATAAAAAGGGAAGCCAGGCAACGCCTGACCTCCCTTTCAGTCACAACAAACGCCTTACAGCACTTGTTTGATCGCGTCACATACCGCGTCGATGTTCTTCTGGTTCAGTGCGGCCACACAGATACGACCGGTATCCAGCGCGTAGACACCGAACTCGCTGCGTAGGCGCTGGGCCTGTTCGGCGGTCAGGCCCGAGTAGGAGAACATGCCGCATTGACGGCCGACGAAGCTGAAGTCCTGGCCGGCCGGGTTGTTGGCCAGGCGCTCGACCATGGCTTTGCGCATGCCGTGGATGCGTACGCGCATTTCGCCCAGTTCTTCTTCCCACATGGCGCGCAGCGCAGGGTCGTTGAGGACCGCGGCGGAGATGATTGCGCCATGGGTCGGCGGGTTGGAATAGTTGGTTCGGATCACACGCTTGACCTGGGACAGGACGCGGGCGGTCTCTTCCTTGGACTCGGTGATGATCGACAGGGCGCCGACACGCTCGCCGTACAGCGACAGGGATTTGGAGAACGAGCTGGAGGCGAAGAAGGTCAGGCCCGAGTCAGCGAACAGACGTACGGCTGCGGCGTCTTCGTCGATGCCTTTGCCGAAGCCCTGATAAGCCATGTCCAGGAAGGGAACGTGGCCCTTGGCCTTGACCACTTCCAGCACCTTTTTCCAGTCGTCCAGGGTCAGGTCGACGCCGGTCGGGTTGTGGCAGCAGGCGTGCAGTACGACGATGGAGCCGTTCGGCAGGTTTTGCAGGTCTTCCAGCATGCCGGCACGGTTCACGTCGTGGGTCGGAGCATCGTAGTAGCGATAGTCCTGAACCGGGAAGCCTGCGGCTTCAAACAGTGCGCGGTGGTTTTCCCAGCTTGGGTCGCTGATGGCGACGACAGCGTTGGGCAGCAGACGCTTGAGGAAGTCGGCACCGATCTTCAGAGCGCCAGTACCACCGACGGATTGGGTGGTCAGCACGCGGCCCGAGGCGATCAGCGGCGAGTCGGCACCCAGCAGCAGTTTCTGTACGGCCAGGTCGTAGGCCGAGATGCCGTCGATAGGCAGGTAACCGCGTGGAGCGTGTTGAGCCACGCGAATCTTCTCGGCTTCGGCCACTGCGCGCAGCAGCGGAATGCGCCCGTCTTCGTCACAGTAGACGCCCACGCCAAGGTTGACCTTGGTGGTGCGGGTGTCGGCGTTGAATGCTTCGTTGATACCCAGGATCGGATCGCGGGGCGCCATTTCGACAGCGGAGAACAGGCTCATTGTTTGCGGCAGCTCTGAATGAAGAGTGAAGGGGGAGTGCAGTGCAGGCTCCGACAGAATGCGCCAGAGCGGTGCACGAACGGGGACCTAGTATAAAGAGCATCCTGCAAGGGATCGACAGGCCGGGTCGGGTTTTTTCAAGGTTTTTCCGGTTATTTGCAGAACGTTCGTCTTATTGAAACCTCAATGCTTTAACGCATGATGCAATCCATGGCTTGAAAGCCGAGTATATGGCTCCATTTATAGTGCATCACTTCAGGCACTGCACGTCTCTCCCGGCGGGATCAGGCGTTGGCGGTGATTTCGTTATTGCGTGTATGCCGTGCGCAGACGAACCCTTTGCGCAGACGAATCAAGAGGTCAGTCATGTCCGAGTTTCAGCTCGTCACCCGTTTTGAGCCAGCCGGCGATCAGCCCGAGGCCATTCGCCTGATGGTGGAGGGGATCGAGGCCGGGCTGGCACACCAGACCTTGCTGGGGGTGACCGGTTCGGGCAAGACGTTCAGCATCGCCAACGTGATTGCCCAGGTGCAGCGCCCGACGCTGGTGCTGGCACCGAACAAGACCCTGGCGGCCCAGTTGTACGGCGAGTTCAAGACGTTTTTCCCCAACAATGCGGTGGAATACTTCGTTTCCTACTACGACTACTACCAGCCCGAAGCCTATGTGCCGTCCTCGGACACCTTCATCGAGAAGGATGCGTCGATCAACGACCATATCGAGCAGATGCGCCTTTCTGCGACCAAGGCTCTGCTGGAGCGCAAGGATGCGATCATCGTCACGACGGTGTCCTGCATCTACGGTCTGGGCAGCCCGGAAACCTATCTGCGCATGGTTCTGCACATCGACCGTGGCGACAAGCTCGATCAACGGGCCTTGCTGCGTCGTCTGGCCGACTTGCAGTACACCCGCAACGACATGGATTTTGCCCGGGCGACGTTTCGGGTTCGGGGCGATGTCATCGATATCTACCCGGCCGAATCGGATCTGGAGGCTATCCGCGTCGAACTGTTCGACGATGAAGTGGAAAGCCTGTCGGCATTCGATCCGCTGACAGGAGAGGTGATTCGCAAGCTGCCGCGCTTTACCTTCTATCCGAAAAGCCACTACGTCACGCCCCGTGAGACGCTGCTCGAAGCGATGGAAGGCATCAAGGTCGAGCTTCAGGAACGTCTGGAATACCTGCGCAACAACAATAAGCTGGTGGAACTCCAGCGCCTGGAGCAGCGCACCCGTTTCGATCTGGAAATGATGCTGGAGCTGGGTTATTGCAACGGTATCGAGAACTACTCTCGCTACCTCTCGGGTCGCCCCGCAGGCGCGCCGCCGCCCACGCTGTACGATTACCTGCCGCCCGATGCCTTGCTGGTCATCGACGAATCCCACGTCAGCGTGCCGCAGGTCGGCGCGATGTACAAAGGCGACCGCTCGCGCAAGGAAACCCTGGTGGAATATGGTTTCCGGCTGCCGTCGGCGCTGGATAACCGGCCCATGCGCTTCGATGAGTGGGAGGCGGTCAGCCCGCAGACCATTTTCGTTTCGGCCACGCCCGGGCCTTATGAGGCCGATCATGCGGGGCGTGTCATCGAGCAGGTGGTGCGTCCTACCGGGCTGGTAGACCCTGAAGTCGAGATCCGCCCGGCACTGACCCAGGTCGATGACCTGCTCTCTGAAATCACCAAGCGGGTTGCACTGGAAGAGCGGGTGCTGGTCACGACCCTGACCAAGCGCATGGCCGAGGACCTGACCGACTACCTGGGCGACCATGGTGTGCGGGTGCGTTATCTGCATTCCGACATCGACACGGTCGAGCGGGTCGAGATCATCCGTGACCTGCGGCTGGGGGCTTTTGATGTGCTGGTGGGGATCAACCTGCTGCGTGAGGGCCTGGACATGCCGGAGGTGTCGCTGGTGGCGATCCTCGATGCCGACAAGGAAGGCTTCCTGCGCTCCGAGCGCTCGCTAATCCAGACCATTGGCCGGGCGGCGCGTAACCTCAATGGCCGGGCAATTCTCTATGCCGACCGGATCACCGGCTCCATGGAGCGGGCCATCGGCGAGACCGAGCGGCGTCGTGAAAAACAGATCGCCCACAACCTGGCCCATGGCATCACGCCCAAGGGCGTGGTCAAGGACGTGGCCGATATCCTGGAAGGTGCCACGGTGCCCGGCTCGCGCAGCAAGAAGCGCAAGGGCATGGCCAAGGCTGCCGAAGAGAATGCCCGTTACGAAAACGAGCTGCGCTCACCCAGCGAAATCACCAAGCGTATTCGCCAGCTCGAAGAGAAGATGTACCAGTTGGCCCGCGATCTGGAATTCGAGGCGGCGGCACAGATGCGCGACGAAATCGCCAAATTGCGCGAGCGCTTGCTGACGGTCTGATTTTGGCTGTTCGCGAATGAATTCGCTCCTGCCGGACCTGTAGGAGCGAATTCATTCGCGAAGCATGCCCCCATGCTGGAGCCATCAGTGCTCAGCCTGTTAATATTCCGGGCTTGATCGATCTATTTCGGAATTTTTCATGACCACCGTTCGTACTCGCATCGCGCCATCACCTACGGGTGATCCCCACGTTGGCACGGCTTACATCGCGCTCTTCAACTACTGCTTTGCAAAGCAGCACGGTGGTGAGTTCATCCTGCGTATCGAAGACACCGATCAGTTGCGTTCGACCCGCGAGTCCGAACAGCAGATTTTCGACGCGCTGCGCTGGCTGGGTATCGAGTGGAGCGAAGGTCCGGACGTCGGAGGCCCGCACGGCCCGTACCGGCAGAGCGAGCGGGGCGATATCTACCAGAAATATGTTCAGCAACTGGTCGATCTTGGTCATGCCTTCCCGTGTTTCTGCACCGCCGAAGAGCTGGATCAGATGCGTGCCGAGCAAATGGCCAAAGGCGAGACGCCGCGCTATGACGGCCGTGCCTTGCTGCTTTCCAAGGAAGAAGTGCAGCGCCGTCTGGATGCAGGCGAGCCGCACGTTATCCGCATGAAAGTGCCGACCGAAGGCGTCTGTGTGGTGCCGGACATGCTGCGTGGCGAAGTGGAGATCCCGTGGGATCGCATGGACATGCAGGTGCTGATGAAGACCGATGGTCTGCCGACCTACTTCCTGGCCAACGTGGTCGATGACCACCTGATGGGCATTACCCACGTCCTGCGTGGCGAGGAGTGGCTGCCGTCTGCGCCGAAGCTGATCCTGCTCTACGAATACTTCGGCTGGGACAAACCGCAACTGTGCTACATGCCGCTGCTGCGTAACCCCGACAAGAGCAAGCTGTCCAAGCGCAAGAACCCGACCTCGGTGACCTTCTACGAGCGCATGGGCTTCATGCCTGAGGCCATGCTCAACTACCTGGGCCGCATGGGCTGGTCGATGCCGGACGAGCGCGAGAAATTCTCGTTGCAGGAAATGGTCGATAACTTCGACCTCTCCCGTGTCTCCCTGGGTGGCCCGATATTCGATATCGAGAAGCTGTCCTGGCTCAACGGTCAGTGGCTGCGCGAATTGCCGGTCGAAGAGTTCGCCGCTCGCGTGCAGAACTGGGCCTTGAATCCCGAATACATGATGAAGATCGCGCCGCACGTTCAGGGGCGGGTCGAAACCTTCAGCCAGATCGCACCATTGGCCAGTTTCTTCTTTGCGGGGGGCGTCACGCCCGATGCGAAGCTGTTCGAGCACAAGAAGCTCTCGGGTGATCAGGTTCGTCAACTGATGCAGTTGATCCTCTGGAAGCTCGAATCGCTGCGCCAGTGGGAGAAAGACCCGATTACGGCCTGCATTCAGGCAGTGGTCGATCATCTGGAGCTGAAGCTGCGCGATGCCATGCCGCTGATGTTTGCGGCGATTACCGGGCAGGCCAGTTCGGTTTCAGTGCTCGATGCGATGGAAATCCTCGGGCCGGACCTGACTCGTTTCCGCTTGCGTCAGGCCATCGATCTGCTGGGTGGCGTTTCCAAGAAGGAAAACAAGGAGTGGGAAAAGCTGCTGGGCGCCATTGCCTGATGCGGTAGACGATCACGGTATGCTCGCAGCATGGGCATACCGTGGCTGATGTGACCCCCGTTTTACGGGGGTGGGGCGGTAAGTGTTTGTTATGTCGATAAAAAATTTTCAAAAATGTTGAAAATAAATTTGACAGGTCAGCGACCCACGCTTAATATGCGCCCCGTCCACTGATGTGGGGCTATAGCTCAGCTGGGAGAGCGCTTGCATGGCATGCAAGAGGTCAGCGGTTCGATCCCGCTTAGCTCCACCAAACAAAGAGTTTCAAGGTCGGCTACATTGCCTTGAAACAGTACGATGACCGGAACCAGCGCCGGTCATGTACGAAGAAGGTTTTGTCCCCTTCGTCTAGTGGCCTAGGACACCGCCCTTTCACGGCGGTAACAGGGGTTCGAGTCCCCTAGGGGACGCCAGTTTCAAAGAGTGATGTCGCAAGGCTGATCTCCGCCGCGAGGCGATAAATCTGGGGCTATAGCTCAGCTGGGAGAGCGCCTGCATGGCATGCAGGAGGTCAGCGGTTCGATCCCGCTTAGCTCCACCAATTTTGCCAGGGTTCGCTGATAGCGAATCTGCTCGAAGGTTTTGCGTCCCCTTCGTCTAGTGGCCTAGGACACCGCCCTTTCACGGCGGTAACAGGGGTTCGAGTCCCCTAGGGGACGCCACGATTTCTCGCTCTGCGAGACCAAGGGTCATTCGATTATTGAATGGCCCTTTTGTTTTTTGGGCGTTTTTATTTTTGCCCGCTCCTGTGCAATTTCTCATTCCCTTCTCGACCACTCGTCTGCCTTCGGCAAGCGGGTGGCGTTGTGCTTGTCATTCGGAATGATGCGAATAATATTATCTGCGTAATTTTCGGAGGTCGGCATGGCAGACAAAAAAGCGCAAACCCGTGAACGCATTCTGGATGCTGCCAGTGCCGCATTGATTGGCCGTGGCCCCGAGCAACCGAGCGTCAATGAGATCATGGGAGCTGCAGGGCTGACGGTGGGTGGTTTCTATGCTCACTTTGAAAGCAAGGAAGCGCTGATGCTGGAGGCCTTCGATCGTTTGCTGAGGCAGCGAAGGGCGGCCATGGCGCAAATGGATGAGCAGTTGCCTTGTCAGGAGCGACGCGCATTGATGGCGGCGTTCTACCTGTCACGCAAGCATCGTGATACCAGCGAGCAGGCTTGCCCGCTGCCTTCGACGGTAGGGGACATACCGCGCTTGCCCGAGGGCTTCCAGGCGGTATTGGCCGAGCATCTCGAATTGATGGTGGCGCAGCTGTCATCGTGCCCTGAAGAGTCCGACAAGGTGCTGGCCGATGTCGCTTTGATGGTGGGTGGACTGGTGCTGGCGCGTGCGCTGGGTACCGGAGATTTGTCCGATCGCGTGTTGCGTGCAGCCAAATCGGCTGTGGTTTAGCCAGACCCGGTTACACTGCCCGCAGGAGCGAATTCATTCGCGAACAGGCCGGTGCACTTCGCATCCCTTCGCGGATGAAGCTGCTCCTGCGGGTTGAATGTTTTTCGGACAACGGGAGCGAACATGGTCTGGGATCGGGCAACGCCTTTTGTGATCGACCTCAATGTAGCGGCAGACGATATCGACGGTCTGGGGCATGCCAATAATGCGGTGTATGTCACCTGGCTGGAGCGCTGCGCCTGGCGGCACTCGCAGCATCTGGGGCTGGATTTGAGTGAGTATCGGCGTCTGGACCGAGCGATGGCGGTAGTCCGGCATGAAATCGATTATCTGGCCAGTGCCTATGAAGATGACGAGCTGCAACTGGCAACCTGGATTGTCGATTGGGATCAGCGGCTGAAAATGACTCGCCGTTTTCAACTCAGGCGTGCCGTGGACGGTGTAACGCTATTGCGTGCCCAGACCACCTTTGTCTGTATCGAGCTGTCCAGCGGCAAGCCCAGGCGCATGCCGGCCGAGTTCATCGAAGGCTATGGCGCGGCCATGTCCGGCAGCGTTCCCAATCCTGACGTTGGGCAGTAAACTGCCGGACTTTTTTTCGAGTGTGATCCATGCAAATTGCTCTGGCGCCCATGGAGGGGTTGGTCGACGACATCCTGCGTAATGTGCTGACCCGCGTCGGCGGCATCGACTGGTGCGTGACCGAGTTCATCCGGGTGACCGAGCGGGTCATGCCTGCCGCTTACTTCTACAAGCTCGCTTCAGAACTGCACACCGATGCGAAGACGGCGGCGGGCGTGCCGCTGCATGTGCAACTGCTGGGGTCTGATCCGGTCTGTCTGGCGGAAAACGCGGCATTTGCCTGCGAGCTCGGCGCGCCGGTGATGGACCTGAACTTCGGCTGTCCGGCCAAGACCGTCAATCGCTCCCGTGGCGGGGCGATTCTGCTCAGGGAACCTGAACTGCTGCACTCCATTGTCAGCCATGTGCGACGCGCCGTGCCCAAGGCGATTCCGGTCACTGCCAAGATGCGTCTGGGGTATGAGAATACCGACGGTGCACTGGATTGCGCCCGTGCGCTGGTGGATGGCGGGGCCGAGCGAATCGTGGTGCATGCCCGGACCAAGGTCGATGGCTACAAGCCGCCGGCGCATTGGGAGTGGATTGCGAAGATCCAGGACGTGGTCAAGGTGCCGGTGGTTGCCAATGGCGAGATCTGGACGGTCGATGACTGGCGGCGTTGCAAGGAAATCTGCGGTGCGCGTGACATCATGATTGGCCGCGGGCTGGTCGCACGCCCCGATCTTGCCCGGCAGATCGCTGCGGCGCATGCGGGCGAAGAGGTTGTCGAGATGACCTGGGCCGGGCTGCAACCTCTCTTGCACACGTTCTGGAAGGATTGCATGGCCAAAATGACCCCGGTTCAGGCACCGGGGCGTCTCAAGCAGTGGCTGGTGCTGTTGACCAAAAGCTATCCGGAGGCGGTCGTCATGTTCGATACCCTGCGTCGGGAAACGGACTGCGAGCGCATCAGTGCCCTGATTGGCTTTTCGAGTGATGAACAGAGCGAGGCAGGAAACCGGCCCCTCAACTGAGGCTGGTTTCCCCCTCGGGTCTTCATTCCTGTGTCAGCAGGGCATGGGTATGGCTTTCAGGCTGGTCTTGACGGCTGTGCAGCAAGGCCTCGAACTCTTTCACTTTCAAGGGTTCGCTGAACAGGTAGCCCTGATAGCAATGGCAGCCCTGTTGTTCGAGAAAGGCCAGTTGTTCGGGGGTTTCGACACCTTCGGCGATGATCGCCAGATTGAGGCTCTGGGCCATGGCGATGATGGCGCGGATGATCTCCGCATCATTGGGGTCGGTCGCCGCGTCATGGACGAACGACTGGTCGATCTTGAGCACATCCACGGGCAGGCGCTTGAGGTAGGTCAGGGATGAATACCCGGTGCCGAAATCGTCCATGGCAAAGCTGACGCCCAGTTTTTTCAGGCGAAGCATCTTGGCAATGGTGTCGTCCAGATTCTGGATGACGATGCCTTCGGTGACTTCCAGCTTGAGCATGGTGGCGGGCAGCTGATAGCGCCGCAGGCAGCGTTCCACCTGTTCGACGACATCGGTCTGGCGGAACTGTCGGGGGCTGATGTTGACCCCCAGCAGGAACCCGTTTCTGGGGATCAACCCTTGTTGGAGCAATTGACCTCCGACCTTGCAGGCCTCTTCGAGCGCCCAGCCGCCGATTTCCAGGATCATCCCGCTTTCTTCGAGTATCTGAATGAACTGGGTGGGTGTCAGCATGCCGTAATCGGGGTGTTGCCAGCGTAGCAGGGCTTCCGCGCCAATGATCTCACCGGTCAGGCTGTTGACCTGGGCCTGGTAGTGCAGGTGCAGCTCGTTGCGGGTCAGTGCCATGCGCAGGTCGTTCTCCATGCGCAGGCGCTGGCTGGCGGCTTTCTGCATGGAACGATGGAAAAGCTGGGCGGCATTGCGCCCCGAGTCCTTGGCGCGATACAGCGCAATGTCGGCTCGCTTGAGGATGTCGGCAGGGTTCGAGCCGTGATCGGGGATCAGGGCGATGCCGATGCTGGGTGTCACTTGCAGGCGCTGCCTGTCGATGAACATCGGTTCTGCCAGCAGCTTGCGCAGGTTGTCGGCCAGTTCCTGCACCTGAACGGCGACTTCATGCCGTGTGCCCTCCAGGCCGCCGATCAGGACCACGAACTCGTCGCCGCCCAGGCGTGCGACGGTGTCTTCAAGGCGGACGCTGGCCTCGAGGCGGGCGGTCACGATCGTCAACACGCAGTCGCCCATCGGATGCCCGAGGGAGTCATTGATGTGCTTGAAATGGTCCAGGTCGAGAAACAGCAGGGCGCCGCGCAGGTTGTCCTGTTTGAGCCGGGTGAGTTGCTCGCTGAGCCGCTCCATCAGCATGGCGCGGTTGGGCAGGTTGGTCAGTGGGTCATGATAGGCCAGGTGCTGGACCTGGGCCTGGGCGTGTTTCAGTTCGCCAATGTCGCGGGCGGTCACCAGCAGGCAGGCGGTGCCGTCCAGAGTAATGGACTCTGCCGATACATCGATGACGAGTGGCGTGCCGTTCTTGTGGCGGCCATTCATCTCCATATGGTGGATGCGACCTTCTGTGCGCAATTGATCGATCAATTGCTGACGCTGTTCCGGATCGACCCAGATACCGGCGTCCTGGGCCGTACGGCCCAGCACTTCCTGGCTGGTGAAGCCGGTCAGTCGGCAGAAGCCGTCGTTGACCTCGACATAATGGCCGGACTCCATCTCGGTGATGGTGATCGAGTCCGGGCTTGAGTGAAAGGCCTTGGCGAATTTCTCTTCGGTGGCCAGCAGCGCGGAGCGTGCGTGCTGCTGGGTGATGTCCAGCAGTGTTCCCGACAGTTTCAAGGGAGCACCGTTGCTGTCCCGGTAGAGGCGGGCACGGCTTTCCAGCAGGCGCGGAGCGCCGTTTTTCAATTGCAGGCGATAGGTGATCTGAAAAAGATCGCTTCCGTTGTCCAGCATGGCCTTGTAAGTCCGGCGCATGCGGTTGTGCTCTTCCACCGGAACGTCATTGAAGAAGGTCTGCAGGGTGTCATGAAAGCTCTGGGGCTGCAGGCCATGCAACTGCGCGGCTTGCGACGAGATGTACAGCATGTTGCTGGGGATGTGCCAGTCCCAGGTGCCCATCTGTGCGGACCCCAGCGCCAGTTCCAGACGGTCTCGAAGCTCCTTGAGCGTCTGTTCCGGGCTGATGGGGGTCAGGTCCGGGGTGGATGCCTGATCGGATACCAACAAGGAAGAACTATCGACTGGGATGGGCATGAGATCACGAGCCTTCAATGAATACAGCCAGTAAAACGATCGATGTGCATCATGCAACCCGTATATCAGGGTTCTGGTGTTCTGTCTCGGAAATAAACTACTGGCCTGTTGATATTGTCAGGTCTGGGCGTCGAGCAGTGCCATGAACGCCTTCGCGGCGTTTGAAAGCGTACGTTCCGTGTGCAGGATGTAGCCTAGCTGGCGATTGAGTTGTATGCCCGACAGAGGGATGCGTGCCACCTGTTCATCGAGCATGGTGCGGGGCAATACGCTCCAGGCCAGACCGATGGAGACCATCATTTTGATGGTTTCCATATAGTTGGTGCTCATGGCGATATTGGGCTTGAGGCCCTGGGCTTCGCACAACCCGCTGACAATGTGGTGGGTAAAGGTGTTTGCGCCGGGAAAGACGGCCGGGTAGAGCACGATGTCTTCCAGTTTCATGGGGCCGCTGTTGGTCAGCGGGTGCTCCGGGGCTGCGACGAAGTCCAGAGGGTCGTCCCAGACCGGCACGGCGCGCACCAGCGAGTGAGGGTGAGGTGCAAGGGTGATGACCGCCAGCTCCGCACGGCCATGAAGGATTTCTTCATAGGCCACTTCCGAATCCAGAAACTGAATGTCCAGTGCCACGTCGGGATAGGCGCGGGTGTACTCCCGCAGCAGGGGGGGCAAGCGATGCAGGCCGATGTGATGACTGGTCGCCAGTGTCAAACGACCGCTGACTTCGCCGGTGAGGTTGGTCAGTGCCCGTCGGGTGTCATCCAGCACATTGAGGATCTGGTAGGCGCGAGGCAGAAGGGCGCGGCCGGCCTCGGTCAGGCTGACTTCCCGTCCCAGGCGGTCGAACAGCCGCACATTCAATTGTTGTTCAAGCCCTGCGATGCGTTTGCTGATGGCGGGCTGGGTCAGATGCAGCTGTTCGCCTGCGCCGGAGAAGCTGCCGGTTTCGGCGATGGCGATAAAGGCATTGAGGTTGGCGAGGTCCATTGTCGGATTCCAGTTGGTTATCCAAAGCATGAAAATTATGAATTTGAGTTATTTAAGCATATTTCATAGCATTGTCCGCACAAGCCAAGGGGTCATCGATGTCCGATTGCCCAAGGCATAGAAAGAAGCTGATGAGGAAGTACGTCCGATGGCCGGCAAAACGCTCTACGACAAGCTCTGGGATTCGCATTTGGTCAAACAGCGCGACGACGGTTCTGCGCTGATCTACATCGACCGTCATATCATTCACGAAGTGACTTCGCCGCAGGCCTTTGAAGGGCTTCGTCTGGCCGGTCGCAAGCCATGGCGGATCGATTCCATCATCGCGACCCCGGACCACAACGTTCCGACCACACCGGAGCGCAAGGGCGGTATCGGCGCCATCGAAGATCAGGTGTCGCGCCTGCAGGTCCAGACCCTGGACGACAACTGCGACGAATACGGCATTACCGAATTCAAGATGAACGACCCGCGCCAGGGCATCGTTCACGTGGTCGGCCCTGAGCAGGGCGCTACCTTGCCGGGCATGAGCGTCGTCTGTGGCGACTCCCACACCTCGACTCACGGTGCGTTCGGCGCGCTGGCCCACGGTATCGGCACGTCCGAGGTCGAGCACGTGCTGGCGACCCAGTGTCTGGTCGCGAAAAAAATGAAGAACATGCTGGTTTCGGTCGAAGGCAAGCTGCCCTTTGGCGTGACTGCCAAGGACATCGTCCTGGCGGTGATCGGCAAGATCGGTACTGCGGGCGGCAACGGCTATGCCATCGAGTTCGCGGGTAGCGCGATTCGTGATCTGTCCATCGAAGGGCGCATGACCATCTGCAACATGTCCATCGAAGCGGGCGCTCGCGTCGGTATGGTCGCCACCGACGAAAAGACCGTCGAGTACGTCAAGGGCCGTCCTTTCTCGCCCAAAGGCGCAGAGTGGGACCTGGCTGTCGAAGCCTGGAAAGACCTGGTTTCCGACCCTGATGCGGTGTTCGACACTGTGGTTGAACTGGACGCTGCCCAGATCAAGCCGCAAGTCAGCTGGGGCACATCCCCTGAAATGGTGCTGGCCGTCGACCAGAACGTACCCGATCCTGCTCTGGAAGCGGATCTGGTCAAGCGTGGCTCCATCGAGCGTGCCTTGAAATACATGGGCCTCAAGGCCAATCAGCCGATCACCGACATTCAGCTGGACCGTGTATTCATCGGCTCCTGCACCAACTCGCGGATCGAAGACCTGCGTGCTGCCGCGGACGTTGCCAAGGGCCGCAAGGTGGCTGCAACCGTCAAGCAGGCCATCGTGGTTCCGGGCTCGGGTCTCATCAAGGAACTGGCCGAGAAGGAAGGTCTGGACAAGATCTTCATCGAAGCCGGCTTTGAGTGGCGTGAACCGGGCTGTTCGATGTGCCTGGCCATGAACCCGGATCGCCTGGGTTCCGGTGAGCACTGTGCCTCTACCTCGAACCGTAACTTCGAGGGGCGTCAAGGCGCCGGTGGCCGTACGCACCTGGTCAGCCCGGCGATGGCGGCAGCGGCAGCGGTCAACGGTCGTTTTATCGATGTCCGTGACTTGATCCAGCAATAAGGAGCCCAGCATGAAAGCGTTTACCCAGCACAACGGCCTTGTCGCTCCTCTGGATCGTGCCAACGTCGACACCGACCAGATCATCCCGAAGCAGTTTCTCAAGTCGATCAAGCGCACGGGTTTTGGCCCGAACCTGTTCGATGAGTGGCGCTATCTGGATGTGGGTCAGCCTTATCAGGACAACTCCAAGCGTCCGCAGAACCCTGATTTCGTGCTCAACCATGCCCGTTATCAAGGTGCCAGCGTACTGCTGGCCCGTGAAAACTTCGGTTGCGGCTCCAGCCGCGAGCACGCGCCATGGGCGCTGGAAGAGTACGGTTTCTGCGCCATCATCGCGCCGAGCTATGCCGACATCTTCTTCAACAACAGCTTCAAGAACGGCCTGTTGCCGATCATTCTTTCCGAAGATGAAGTGGATCAACTGTTCCAGCAGGTCGAGGCCAGCCCGGGCTATCAGTTGAACATCGACCTTCAGGCGCAGACCGTGACCCGTCCTGACGGCAAGGTCCTGAGCTTCGAGATCGATGCGTTCCGCAAGCACTGCCTGCTCAACGGTCTGGACGATATCGGCCTGACCCTGGTGGACAGCGATGCCATCGCTGCTTTCGAGAGCAAGCACCGCGCCAGTCAGCCCTGGTTGTTCCGGGGCTGATCGCCAATGTGAGTGAGTTCGCTCCCCACGGTAGGAGCGAATTCATTCGCGAACAACCCGCCAGGCAAGGAAACCCACATGACAAGCTCCGCCCACACTCAAGTCGTACAGCGTCAGTTCGGTGAACAGGCAGCCGCTTATCTGAGCAGTGCCGTGCATGCTCAAGGCGTCGAGTTCGGGCTATTGCAGGCCGAAGTGGCCGGACGTAGCGATGCGAAGGTGCTGGATCTAGGGTGCGGAGCGGGGCATGTGAGCTTTCATGTCGCTCCGTCGGTCGGTGAAGTGGTAGCTTACGACCTTTCTCAGCAGATGCTGGATGTGGTCGGCGCAGCCGCCGCCGAAAAGGGGCTTGGCAACATCCGCACCGTTCGTGGCGCGGCCGAGCGCCTGCCTTTCGAGGATGGCGAGTTCGACTTTGTGTTCAGCCGCTACTCGGCTCACCACTGGAGCGATCTGGCCCTGGCGTTGCGTGAAGTGCGCCGGGTTCTGAAGCCGGGCGGTGTGGCAGCCTTCATCGATGTGATGTCGCCGGGCAGCCCGTTGCTGGATACGTACCTGCAAACGGTGGAAGTGCTGCGCGACACCAGCCATGTGCGGGATTATTCGGCTGCCGAGTGGTTGCATCAGGTCAGCGACGCCGGGTTGTTCACGCGCAGCCATACGCGTCAGCGTTTGCGTCTGGAATACACCTCATGGGTCGAGCGCATGCGTACGCCACAGGCGTTGCGGGTTGCCATCCGCGAGTTGCAGCAGGCGATGGGCGCTGAAGTGCGCGAGTATTTCGAGATTGCCGAAGAGGGCTCGTTCAGCACCGATGTACTGGTGCTCTGGGCTCATCGATAAGTTTTTTGCCGTATCAAGCGTTATATACAGGTGCTGTTCGAGGCACCGATGCACAAAATTGAGGATGTTATGAGCAAGCAGATTCTGATTCTCCCAGGTGATGGCATTGGTCCTGAAATCATGACCGAAGCGGTCAAGGTGCTGGAAGTGGCCAATGAGAAGTATCAATTGGGCTTCGAGCTGACCCACGACGTGATCGGCGGTGCTGCCATCGACAAGCATGGCGTGCCACTGGCTGACGAAACCCTGGACCGTGCCCGCGCAGCCGATGCCGTACTGCTGGGTGCCGTCGGTGGTCCGAAATGGGACACGATCGAGCGTGACATCCGTCCTGAGCGCGGTCTGTTGAAGATCCGTTCGCAACTGGGTCTGTTCGGCAACCTGCGTCCGGCGATTCTTTACCCGCAACTGGCCGATGCTTCGAGCCTGAAGCCGGAAATCGTCGCGGGCCTGGACATTCTCATCGTCCGTGAGCTGACCGGCGGCATCTACTTCGGCGCGCCACGCGGCACTCGCGAGCTGGAAAACGGCGAGCGCCAGTCCTACGACACGCTGCCGTACAGCGAGAGCGAAATCCGTCGTATTGCCCGTGTCGGTTTCGACATGGCCATGGTTCGCGGCAAGAAGCTGTGCTCGGTGGACAAGGCCAACGTACTGGCTTCCAGCCAGTTGTGGCGTGAAGTGGTCGAGCAGGTTGCCAAGGATTACCCTGAGGTCGAGCTGAGCCACATGTACGTCGATAACGCTGCCATGCAACTGGTGCGTGCGCCCAAGCAGTTCGACGTGATCGTGACCGACAACATGTTCGGTGACATTCTGTCGGACGAAGCTTCCATGCTGACCGGCTCCATCGGCATGCTGCCGTCGGCCTCGCTGGATGCCAACAACAAGGGCATGTATGAGCCTTGCCACGGTTCTGCACCGGATATCGCCGGTCAGGGCATTGCCAACCCGCTGGCGACCATCCTGTCGGTTTCGATGATGCTGCGTTACAGCTTCAACCTGACCGCTGCTGCCGATGCCATCGAACAGGCTGTCAGTCTGGTTCTGGATCAGGGCCTGCGTACCGGCGACATCTGGTCGGCCGGAAATGTCAAGGTTGGTACAAAGGAAATGGGCGATGCAGTAGTCGCCGCGCTGCGGAATCTGTAATCTCTCTGGCCCGCTGCCTGCTGTAGATGACGCAGGGCAGCGGTCCCACTTTTATTCAAGGTGTAGTTGCGATGAAACGTGTAGGTCTTATCGGTTGGCGTGGCATGGTTGGTTCCGTGCTCATGCAGCGGATGCGGGAAGAGCAGGACTTCGATCTCATTGAGCCGGTGTTCTTCACTACCTCCAATGTCGGTGGTCAGGCTCCGTCGGTAGGCAAGGATGTTGCGCCTCTGAAGGATGCTTACAGCATTGACGAACTGAAAACCCTCGACGTAATCCTGACGTGCCAGGGCGGCGACTACACCAACGAGGTGTTCCCCAAGCTGCGTGAGGCAGGCTGGCAGGGTTACTGGATCGATGCGGCTTCCAGCCTGCGCATGCAGGACGATGCCGTGATCATTCTGGACCCGGTGAACCGCAAGGTCATCGACCAGCAGCTGGACGCTGGCACCAAGAACTACATCGGCGGCAACTGCACCGTCAGCCTGATGCTGATGGGCCTGGGCGGTCTGTTCGAGGCCGGTCTGGTCGAGTGGATGAACGTCATGACGTATCAGGCGGCTTCCGGTGCCGGTGCGCAGAACATGCGCGAGCTGATCAAGCAGATGGGCACTGTCCATTCGTCGGTTGCCGATGACCTGGCCAACCCGGCCAGCGCCATCCTCGACATCGACCGCAAGGTGGCCGAGGCCATGCGCGGCGAAGCCTTCCCGACCGAAAACTTCGGTGTACCGCTGGCAGGCAGCCTGATCCCGTGGATCGACAAGGAACTGCCGAACGGCCAGAGCCGCGAAGAGTGGAAAGGCCAGGCCGAGACCAACAAGATTCTGGGTCGCTTCAAGAGCCCGATTCCGGTCGACGGTATCTGCGTGCGCATCGGCGCCATGCGTTGCCACAGTCAGGCCCTGACCATCAAGCTGAACAAGGATGTGCCGATTGCGGACATCGAAGGTTTGATCAGCCAGCACAACCCTTGGGTCAAGTTGGTCCCGAACCATCGCGAAGCCAGCATCCAGGAGCTGAGCCCGACTGCCGTGACCGGCACCATGAGCATTCCGGTCGGTCGTCTGCGCAAGCTGAACATGGGTTCGCAATACCTGGGCGCCTTTACCGTAGGCGACCAGTTGCTGTGGGGCGCGGCCGAACCGCTGCGTCGCATGCTGCGGATTCTGCTGGAGCGTTGATTCGCTGAAGCCGTACAAGAAAACGCCCCTCGTCAGGGGCGTTTTTTTATGGGCGCGATTCAGGGAGGCGATTCGTCGGGTCATGTGCGGGGCCGGTCCTGCTGATGCCTTTGTGCCTTATTGCTTGCCCGGTGTGATGCCAGCAGCCTGGATGCAGCGGTATGCCGCTGCAGAACCATCCATCGATCCTGTGGGGTTTATCCCGCAGTAGCGTATTCAGCGAATGGGCAAGATTATTTAATCCCTATATATGGGATGTAAAATTACATATTGAGATTTGTTGGTCGATGGGCTTATAGTCCGCTCGCACTCACTTTTAAAAAAACAACAGGTGAAGCGATGAAGGCGCAATTGATCGCGCTCGACTGGGGGACAACCTCACTTCGTGCTTATCGACTTGGCGAGCAAGGCCAGGTTCTGGAACAGCGCTCCTTGAGCACGGGCATCATGCAATTGCCGAGTACGCCTCGATTGATCGCGGGTGCTCTGTGCTGCGATGGATTCGAACTGGCCTTTGATCAGGCCTGTGGCGACTGGCTCGACGCGCAGCCGGATCTGCCGGTGATTGCCTGCGGCATGGTGGGCAGCGCTCAGGGATGGCGTGAAGCCACGTATCGGGAAACCCCGGCCAGCGTCAGTGAGCTGAGCGCTGCCTTGCAGGTGGTGCGCAGCGTGCGGGGCGTGGATGTTCATATCATTCCGGGCGTGTTGCAGCGCTCAACCCTGCCCAATGTGATGCGTGGCGAAGAAACCCAGATCCTCGGCGTTCTGGCTTCGCTTGGCGAAGCGGGCGCCAGTCGCCCCTTGCTGATCGGCCTTCCCGGCAGCCATTCCAAGTGGGCGCATGTGGTCGAAGGATGCATTGTCCATTTCGACACCTTCATGACCGGTGAGGTCTATGCCGCCCTGTGCGCCAAGACCATTCTCGGACGCACCATGCAGCATGGCGAGTCCTTCGATACCCCGGCATTCGACCGAGGACTGTCCAGCGCGCTTTCGGCGGAAGGTGCTGCCGGTCTGCTTTCCACCATTTTCAGCACTCGCACGCTGGGGCTGACCGGGCAGCTCGATGCCAGCGCGCAGCCTGACTATCTGTCCGGGCTGCTGATCGGTCACGAACTGGATGCCCTGGCGAAGATTCAGAAACGCACTCATGCACAACTGCCTGCCGTGATTCTCATCGGCAGCGAACCGCTTTGCGCGCGTTATGCCCGTGGCCTTGCCGCATGCGGTTTCCAACAGGTGACGCTGGCCGAACAGGCCACCGAGCGAGGCTTGTGGCAGGTGGCTGCCCAGGCCGGTTTGCTCGCGTCCGCGTAATCAAAAGACTCCCGAGAGGTGTGAAATGCTCAAGCAAGCCCTGGCGAAAAACGGTCTGGTCGCGATTCTTCGAGGACTTCGACCGCAAGAGGCGCCTGCCATTGGCGAGGTTTTGTATCAGGCCGGCTTTCGCGTGATCGAGGTGCCTCTCAACTCGCCGCAGCCCTATGACAGCATTCGTCTGCTGCGTCAGAGCCTGCCCTCCGATTGCCTGATTGGAGCCGGAACCGTGCTGACGCCGGAGCAGGTCGATCAGGTCAAGGAGGCGGGCGGTCAGGTCATTGTCATGCCCCACAGCGATGCGAAGGTGCTACGAGCGGCCAAGGCTGCCGGGCTGTTTCTGTCGCCAGGCGTCGCAACGCCGACCGAGGCCTTTGCCGCTCTGGCCGAAGGGGCCGATGTGCTCAAGCTGTTTCCGGCCGAGCAAATGTCACCGGCCGTGGTCAAGGCCTGGCTGGCGGTGCTGCCGGCAGGAACGGTGCTGTTGCCGGTGGGCGGTATCACGCCGGACAACATGAAGGTCTTTCTCGAGGCCGGTGTCAAAGGCTTTGGCCTGGGCTCCGGGCTGTTCAAACCGGGCATGAGCGTCGCGGACGTCGAGCAGCGCGCACGGGCCTATGTCAGCGCATGGCATGCACTGACCTCCAACTGACCGGCGCATCTGGCGCTTCTTCCCATACCAATAAGAGACATTGCACACATGAAGATCACCAAGCTCACGACCTTTATCGTTCCACCCCGCTGGTGCTTTCTGAAAGTCGAAACCGATGACGGCGTCGTCGGCTGGGGCGAGCCGGTTGTCGAAGGCCGCGCCCATACCGTTGCCGCCGCTGTGGAGGAGCTTTCCGATTACCTGATCGGCAAGGACCCGCGCAATATCGAAGACATCTGGACGGTGCTGTATCGCGGCGGTTTCTACCGGGGCGGGGCGGAGCACATGAGTGCGCTGGCAGGGATCGACCAGGCATTGTGGGATATCAAGGGCAAGGCGCTGGGTGTATCGGTCAGTGATCTGCTGGGTGGTCAGGTGCGTGACAAGATCCGGGTCTATTCCTGGATCGGTGGCGACCGGCCTGCCGATACCGCGCGTGCGGCGAAGGAAGCGGTGGCGCGCGGTTTCACGGCAGTGAAAATGAACGGCACCGAAGAGCTGCAATTTCTCGACACCTTCGACAAGGTCGACCTGGCACTGGCCAACGTTGCCGCCGTACGCGATGCCGTCGGCCCGAATGTCGGCATCGGTGTGGATTTTCACGGCCGGGTCCACAAACCCATGGCCAAGGTGCTGATGAAAGAGCTGGACCCCTACAAGCTGATGTTCATCGAAGAGCCTGTGCTCAGCGAGAACTACGAAGCGCTCAAGGAACTGGCACCGTTGACCAGCACCCCCATTGCTCTGGGCGAGCGGCTGTTCTCGCGCTGGGACTTCAAGCGCGTCTTGAGCGAAGGCTACGTCGATATCATCCAGCCGGATGCCTCCCACGCGGGCGGCATCACCGAAACCCGCAAGATTGCCAACATGGCCGAGGCCTATGACGTGGCGCTGGCGCTGCATTGCCCATTGGGGCCGATTGCACTGGCTGCTTGCCTGCAACTGGATGCGGCCTGTTACAACGCCTTCATTCAGGAGCAGAGCCTGGGCATCCACTACAACGAAAGCAACGACCTGCTGGATTACGTGAAGCACCCCGAGGTGTTCGATTACGACAAGGGCATGGTGAAGATTCCCAACGGGCCGGGCCTGGGGATCGAGATCAATGAAGAGTACGTCAAGGAGCGTGCGGCCATCGGCCATCGCTGGCGCAACCCGATCTGGCGACATGCCGACGGCAGTTTCGCCGAATGGTGACAGTGATCACGCCCGCGCCCTGCGCGGGCGTGATCAGGCATTGCTGAACACTCAGTCCTCACATAATTCCAACAAGAGGCCATCTTCATGCAAACCCGCACACTCGAAGGGGCGGCGTCCCTGGCGACGCCTACCCGCAAGCGTTTCTTCATCATGGTGCTGCTGTTCATCACCGTGGTCATCAACTATCTGGATCGCAGCAACCTCTCGATTGCCGCACCGGCCCTGACCCGCGATCTGGGCATCGATCCCGTTCAGGTCGGCCTGATCTTCTCCGCCTTCGGCTGGACTTACGCAGCCATGCAGCTTCCGGGTGGCTGGCTGGTGGATCGTGTCCCGCCGCGCATTCTCTATACCGTCGCGCTGCTTCTGTGGTCGCTGGCCACTGTCATGCTCGGTTTTGCTGCCAGTTTCATTGCCCTGTTCGTGCTGCGCATGGCCGTGGGCGCGCTTGAAGCTCCGGCTTACCCGATCAACAGCCGGGTCGTGACGTCCTGGTTTCCCGAGCGGGAGCGGGCGACTGCCATTGGCTTCTACACCTCGGGGCAGTTTGTCGGCCTGGCGTTCCTGACTCCGGTACTGGCCTGGCTGCAGGTGCGTTACGGCTGGCATATGGTGTTTGTCGTCACCGGAGGTGTCGGCGTGATCTGGGCGGCAATCTGGTACCTGGTCTATCGCGAGCCACGGGATTTCAAGGGCATCAACCAGGAGGAAATCGACCTGATCCGCGAAGGCGGTGGTCTGGTGGATATCCAGGTCGATGCCGAGAAAGAGAAGCGTGGATTCCGCTGGCAGGACCTGGGCATTGTGCTTAGCAAGCGCAAGCTGTGGGGCATTTATCTGGGGCAGTTCTGCCTCAACTCGACCCTCTGGTTCTTCCTGACCTGGTTTCCCACCTATCTGGTCAAATACCGGGGCATGGACTTCATCAAGTCCGGCCTGCTGGCTTCGCTGCCTTTCCTGGCGGCCTTTGTCGGGGTTCTGTGTTCGGGGTTTTTCTCGGACTGGCTGATCCGTCGTGGTCACAGTGTCGGTCTGGCCCGCAAGCTGCCGATCATTTCCGGCCTGTTGATCTCGACGTCCATCATCGGGGCCAACTATGTGGAGTCCACGCCGCTGGTGATCGCCTTCCTGGCCCTGGCCTTCTTCGGTAACGGCCTGGCATCGATCACCTGGTCGCTGGTCTCGACCCTGGCCCCGGCCCGTCTGCTGGGCCTGACCGGTGGCACCTTCAACTTCATCGGCAATCTGGCGGCCATTGCGACCCCGATCGTGATCGGCTTTCTGGCGTCGGGTGATTCCTTTGCGCCTGCCATCACGTATATCGCCGGTCTGGCATTGATTGGCGCTTTGTCCTACATCCTGTTGGTGGGCAAAGTGGAGCGTATCGAGCTGTGATGGCTGGTATGCAGAAGAGCGGGCGACGATAATGCCGCCAGCTTTCTGATCGGATAAGGGTTGATATGCACAATGATCCACTCGCACCTGTAAACGCCACGGCCAGGGAGGTTGCCCCGACCGGGACCCAGACCTTGTTGCGCGGTCTGGCGGTGGTACAGGCCGTGGCCAGTGGTGCCAGGGACCTGAAAGCGATTTCGGCCCTGATTGGCACCACGCGCAGCACGACCCACCGTCTGGTCAGTTGCCTGGTCGAGGAGCGTTACCTGCGGGTCTTGCCTCAGGTCGGTTATCTGCTGGGACCCCGGTTGATCGAGCTGGGGTTTCAGGCTCGGGAAGAAGTGCCGCTGGCGATTCTGGCCCGGCCTTATCTGGACGAATTATCGGAACTGACCGGCGATACGGTGCATCTGGCGATCCGCGACGGGGACGAGGTGCTTTATCTGCACAAGAATCCGGGGCGCAATGGCCCGGAGATGCGCTCTCGCGTAGGACACCGCATGCCGTTGGTGCGTACGGGCATCGGCAAGGCGCTGCTGCTGGACAGTCCTGAGGACGAGTGGCGCAGGTTGTATGAAGTCAGCTTGCCGGTGGCTGGCAAGAATCCCCTGTGGCCTGCCCATGAGCCGCAGACCTGGGAGCAATTGCGTTTGCGTCGGCAAGAGTATGTGCAGGGCGGCTATGCATTCGATCTGGAAGATAACGAACCGTCGATTCGTTGTGTCGCTGCGCCGGTTCGTGATGCGGGTAAACAGATCGTTGCCGGTATCAGTATTGCCAGCACCGTACCGTACATGCCGCTGGAGAAAATGGCCGAGCTGGTACCGATGATCAAGCAAGCGGCTACCCGACTGTCGGCGGAGCTGGGCGGATAGTCATTTTTATACTGTGTGGGAGCGGATTTATCCGCGAAGTCTTTTCGCGAATGAATTCGCTCCCACACAGATATTCAGGCTTTCAGCGTCGCCATATCGATCACGAAGCGGTATTTCACGTCGCCCGCCAGCATGCGCTCGTAGGCCTGGTTGATATTGCGGATGTCCAGCATCTCGATATCGCAGGTAATGTTGTTTTCGGCACAGAAATCCAGGACTTCCTGGGTTTCTGCGATCCCGCCGATCAGCGAACCGGCGATGACGCGGCGTTTCATGACCAGATTGGCTGCGTGTACCGGTGGATCCACCGGCTCGATCAGGCCGACCAGAATGTGCACGCCGTCGAAGCTCAGGGTTTCCAGGTAGGGGTTCAGGTCGTGCTGCACAGGGATAGTGTCCAGCAGGAAATCGAAGCGACCTGCGGCGGCTTTCATCTGCTCGGCATCGGTGGAGACGATCACATGATCGGCGCCTTGGCGACGGGCTTCCTGGGCTTTTGACGCCGAGCGGGTGAAGAGGGTGACTTCCGCGCCCATGGCCTTGGCGAATTTGATGCCCATGTGGCCCAGACCGCCCATTCCCAGAACGCCGACTTTGTCGCCCGCCTTGACGCCGTAGTGCTTGAGCGGCGAATAAGTGGTGATACCTGCGCAGAGAATCGGTGCAGCGGCTGCCAGGTCGAGTTTTTCCGGGATGCGGACGACGAAGTCTTCGCGGACCACAATGCTGCTGGAGTAACCGCCCATGGTGTTGCTGCCGTCCACACGGTCAGGTGTGGCATAAGTCATGGTCGGGCCTTCGAGGCAATATTGCTCCAGATCTGCCTGACAGGCCGGGCACTGTTGGCAGGAGTCGACCATGCAGCCGACGCCTACGAGGTCGCCCACCTTGTATTGGCTGGCACTTGGGCCGGTGGCCGTGACCCTGCCGACGATTTCGTGGCCCGGCATCAGTGGGTAGACAGCAATGCCCCACTCGTTGCGTGCCTGGTGAATGTCGGAGTGGCATACCCCGCAGTAAAGGATTTCAATGGCCACGTCGTTGCTGCGCAGGCTGCGACGTTCAAAGGTCATGGGGGCGAGGGGAGCGGTTGCTGACTGGGCGGCGTAACCGATGGCTGTGTACATGGTGTTCCTCGCGGATCAGGATGAAAGTTGAGCGCCATTTTCCGTGGACTGGCCTGTCATGACCACTCACATTCCTCCGTGAGTCATGCCTATTCCTCCGGAGATGGATGGGCAAGTTTTGCGGGGGAGGGCATATCTGCGATGATGCGCATGTCCGATTCTCTGCCCGGTGCTCCATGTCGTTACCTCATCATTCCGATGCGAATGCCACCCTTGTCTCCCTCATAAAGCCGCTGGCCACGCGTCCCGGATTCGTGCCGACGCTGTTGCCGGAAGTCAACGTGGTCTCGCTTTATGAGTATGTCGCCAGTAGCCCGCAGATTTACGAACCAAGCCTGATGATCATTGCCCAGGGCGGCAAGCTGGCCAGTCTGGGGGCGCGCACGCTGGACTACGGTGCGGGGCATTATCTGGTGCAGGCGCTTTCCGTGCCGTTCATGTGTGAAACCTTTGCCACGCCGCAAGCGCCTCTGTTTGGCGTTTCGGTGGCCATTGACCGGGTCATGTTGGGCGAGCTGGTGCAACTGATGGGGCCGGTGCCTGATCACACCGTCAAGGCTCAAACACCTGAATCCATGACCTCAGCGGTGCTGGATGCGTCGATGCGCGAGAGTGTGGAGCGGCTGCTGCGCTGCCTGCATGATCCGCTGGATGGCCATGTCATGGGGCAATCACGTTTGCGTGAAGTGCTTTATGCCGCATTGCGTGGCCCGCAGGCAGGCGTGCTGCGGGCGCTGGTTGCGCAGCAGAGCCACTTCGCTCGTGTCGCGGCTTCTCTGGCGTATCTGCACAGCCATTACGCCGAGCCACTGAATATCGACATTCTGGCGCGTCAGGCGAACATGAGCGCTTCGACCTTCCATGAGCACTTCAAACGCAGCACCTTGTTATCACCGGTGCAATACCTCAAGCGTCTGCGTCTGCTCAAGGCGCAGCATATGCTGATCGCGCAGGGGATGGGAGTGGCTCAGGTTGCGCACAATGTGGGCTACCAGAGCACATCGCAATTCAGTCGCGAATACAAACGCTACTTCGGGCGCAGTCCCGGCGAAGAGAGCAGCTTCCTGCGCATCCCGGCCTGAATCCCGCGCACAAAAAAGCCCGGCACGCCGGGCTTTCTCTTGCTACTTGCCGCTAAAGGCTGCAGCGTTCCCTACATATTCGGGTAAGTCGGCCCGCCAGCACCTTCCGGTGTCACCCAGGTGATGTTCTGCGCAGGGTCCTTGATGTCACAGGTCTTGCAGTGAACGCAGTTCTGGGCGTTGATCTGGAAGCGTTTTTCGCCGTCTTCCTGAGTGATCACTTCATAGACGCCAGCCGGGCAGTAACGTTGAGCCGGCTCATCATACAGTGGCAGGTTGCTGGTGAGCGGGATGCTCGGGTCGGCCAGCTTCAGGTGGCAAGGTTGCTCCTCTTCATGGTTGGTGCTGGAGAGGAATACCGAGCTGAGTTTGTCGAAACTGAGCTTGCCGTCCGGTTTCGGGTAGTCGATCTTCTTCGAGTCGGCAGCCAGCTTGAGGCAGGCGTAATCCGGTTTGGTGTCGCGCAGGGTGAACGGGATCTTGCCGCCGAAGATGTTCTGGTCGATGAAGTTGAACGCGCCGCCCATCAGAGCGCCGAACTTGTGCAGCGCCGGGCCGAAGTTGCGGCTGGCGAACAGCTCGTCATGCAGCCAGCTGGCCTTGAAGGCGTCGACATAGGTGCTCAGCACATCGCCGCCTTCCTTGCCGGCGAACAGGGCGTCAGCCACCGATTCCGCAGCCAGCATGCCGGACTTCATGGCTGTATGGCTGCCCTTGATCTTGGCGAAGTTCAGGGTGCCCAGGTCGCAGCCGATCAGGGCGCCACCGGGGAAAACCATTTTCGGCAGGGAATTCAGGCCGCCTTTGCAGATGGCACGGGCGCCGTAGCTGATGCGCTTGCCGCCTTCCAGGTACTGCTTGATGACCGGGTGATGCTTGTAGCGCTGGAATTCGTCGAACGGCGACAGGTAAGGGTTGCTGTAGGAGAGGTCGACGATCAGGCCGACCACCACCTGATTGTTTTCCAGGTGATACAGGAAGGAGCCGCCCATGTTTTCGTCGTCCAGCGGCCAGCCGGCGGTGTGGACCACCAGGCCCTGCTCGTGTTTCGCCGGATCGACTTCCCAGATTTCCTTGAGGCCGATGCCGTAGTGCTGGGCATCGGCTTCGCTGTCGAGGTTGAAGCGCTTGATCAACTGCTTGCCGATATGACCACGGCAGCCTTCGGCAAACAGGGTGTATTTGCCGCGCAGTTCCATGCCCGGTGTGTACAGGCCTTCTTTCGGATTGCCTTCGCGGTCAACGCCCAGATCGCCGGTGATGATGCCGCGTACCACGCCGTTTTCGTCGATCAAGGCTTCCTGTGCAGCAAACCCCGGGTAGATTTCGACGCCCAGGTTTTCGGCCTGTTGCGCGAGCCAGCGGCACAGGTTACCCAGGGAGATGATGTAGTTGCCCTGGTTGTGCATGGTCTTGGGCACGAAAAAGTCCGGGATTTTCACGGCGTTTTCGGCGCTGCGCAGCATGTAGATGTCATCACGCTTGACGGGCGTGTTGAGGGGAGCCTCGAGCTCCTGCCAGTTCGGGAAGAGTTCGTTCAGGGCACGAGGTTCGAATACCGCGCCGGACAGGATGTGGGCGCCGACTTCGGAGCCTTTCTCCACCACGCAGACGCTGATTTCCTGACCTGCCTCGGCGGCCTTCTGTTTAAGGCGGCATGCGGCAGAAAGCCCGGAGGGACCGGCTCCGACGATGACGACGTCGAATTCCATATATTCGCGTTCCACTGGCTATCTCCTACTCTCAAGGCTCACGGTGTTTTTTTATATGAAGCGTACAAAACGGACGTTGGAAGGCTTGGCATGCCTGCTCGTCTTTATATAGGGAGCGCATTATATCTACACCACTATGCAGGTCCAATACAAACGTTCGTTTGAATTGGCCGCAGGCCAGATAAATCAATGATGCCAGACTCATGACTGGCCGATCTGTCGTATTGACCAGAAAAGGCGTTGCGGTCAAGATACGGGCGGTTTTGCGCTCGCCGTAGGCTGAAACGAGGTTCAACGAAGCCTCCAAAAAGGCATCAGGGGAGTGCAGTGCAGGTCGCCAGACCATTTCGCGCGGCGCATTTTACACACCCGGCGGTAAATTGATGGGTGTGATCTGGCCTTATTACGCTTTTCTGGCGGTTGTTTCAGCAGACAACCCCGGGCCTGCACGAAAGCGATTGCTTGTTGAGGACACATATCGATCGTCTGGTCATGCCGGGCGACTTTCTTTTCACCGGAGAGTAACGAGGAATCCATGAAGGTTCTTGTAGCTGTCAAACGAGTGGTCGACTACAACGTCAAGGTTCGCGTCAAGGCGGACAACTCCGGCGTCGATCTTGCCAACGTCAAAATGTCCATGAACCCTTTCTGCGAAATCGCTGTTGAAGAAGCCGTACGCCTGAAGGAAAAAGGCGTGGCGAGCGAGATCGTCGTCGTTACCATCGGCCCGTCCACTGCCCAGGAGCAACTGCGTACTGCTCTGGCACTGGGTGCTGACCGTGCGGTGCTTGTCGAGTCAGCCGAAGAGCTGACTTCCCTGGCCGTCGCCAAGCTGCTCAAGGCTGTGGTCGACAAGGAACAGCCACAGCTGGTGATCCTGGGTAAACAGGCCATCGACAGCGATAACAATCAGACTGGCCAGATGCTGGCTGCTCTGAGCGGCTACCCGCAGGGCACTTTCGCTTCCAGGGTTGAAGTGTCGGGCGACAAGGTTGCCGTGACCCGCGAAATCGATGGCGGTCTGCAAACCGTGTCCCTGAGCCTGCCGGCTATCGTGACCACGGACCTGCGTCTGAACGAGCCACGCTACGCTTCGCTGCCCAACATCATGAAGGCCAAGAAAAAGCCGCTCGAAACCCTGACCCCGGATGCGCTGGGCGTTTCCACGGCCTCGACCAACAAGACTGTCAAGGTCGAAGCGCCTGCCGCGCGTAGCGCCGGTATCAAGGTCAAGTCGGTGGCCGAACTGGTCGAAAAACTGAAAACCGAAGCGAAGGTAATCTAAATGACGATCCTGGTTATCGCTGAACATGACAATGCAACCGTGGCTCCTGCCACGCTGAACACCATTGCTGCTGCCCGGAAGATCGGTGGCGATATCAATGTGCTGGTCGCCGGTTCCGGTGTAAGTGCCGTGGCTGACGCGGCTGCCAAAATCGCAGGCGTTGCCAAGGTGCTGGTTGCCGACAACGCTGCCTACGCGCATCAGTTGCCGGAAAACGTGGCCCCGCTGGTTGTCGAGCTGGGTGCTGGCTACAGCCACATCCTGGCGGCCGCTACCTCCAACGGCAAGAACATCCTGCCTCGCGTTGCCGCGCTGCTGGATGTCGATCAGATCTCCGAGATCGTTTCGGTTGAATCGGCCGATACCTTCAAGCGCCCGATCTATGCCGGTAACGCGATTGCCACCGTGCAGTCGAGCGCTGCGGTCAAGGTCATCACCGTTCGTGCAACCGGTTTCGACCCGGTAGCCGCCGAAGGTGGTTCGGCTGCCGTTGAGGCTGTTTCTGCGGCTCACGATGCAGGCAAGTCGTCCTTTGTTGGCGAAGAGCTGGCTCAGTCCGACCGTCCGGAGCTGACCGCTGCCAAGATCGTTGTTTCCGGTGGTCGTGGCATGCAGAACGGCGACAACTTCAAGCACCTGTATGCCCTGGCAGACAAGCTGGGTGCCGCTGTGGGTGCTTCCCGTGCTGCGGTCGACGCCGGCTTCGTGCCCAACGACATGCAGGTCGGTCAGACCGGCAAGATCGTTGCTCCACAGCTGTACATTGCGGTGGGTATTTCCGGTGCGATCCAGCATCTGGCAGGCATGAAGGACTCCAAGGTGATCGTTGCGATCAACAAGGACGAAGAGGCGCCAATCTTCCAGGTGGCCGATTACGGTCTGGTGGCCGATCTGTTCGAAGCTGTACCTGAGCTGGAAAAGCTGGTTTAACCGGCTTTCGAGAACCCGTTCAATCCGGCTGCGCCTACCTGTCTGTTGCAGGGGCGCGGCCTGAGTGAACGGGTTTTTTGTTGTCTCGCAAAAGGAGTATTCATGGCCCGGCCAGGTTTTGTTCTGTCTTCGCTGCTTCTGGGGCTGATGGTGTTGCCGTCGCTCGCCTTCGCGGCGGGCAAATGCGAGCGTCTGATCGTGACCGGCAGTCCGGATGCGCCGCCTTACCTGTGGCGCGACCCGCAGGATCCCAGGCATTTGATCGGTGCCAATGCCGACCTGCTCAGGCAGGCGGCGGAGTCGCTGGATCTGAATGTCGAGTTCCTGTATGCGGGCAAGCGCAGTCAGGCGCTCGAGGAGGTGCGGACCGGTCGCATGGACATGCTGGTCGATGCGCCATTGAGTCAGTCGCAACTGGATGCTCTGGACTACATTCATCCGCCGGTTGTGCAGAATGACATTCTGATCTGGACGCGGCATGACCAGTCTGCGCCATCCAGCTCTCTGGCCGACTTGCACGGGCGACCTGGGGCGGCCTCTGAAAGGATTCGGTTGACCTCGTCGTTCGAGGTGCTTGTGAAGGAGCATCTGACCCTGGAGCGCTTGCCCAATCTGACCCTGGCTTTCCAGAAACTGGCGCTTGGGCAGGTCGATTATGTGCTGGCAGGCCGTTATTCCGGCATGGCCATGGTGCAGACCCTGGGGTTGTCGAAGGATCTGGTCGCTCAGCCTCAGCCGATCGATATGCCGGGCTTGTATCTGGCGTTGTCTTTCAATTCGGCCTGCAACGATTCGTGGTTGCGCGGACAGTTGGCAAAAAAGATGACAGAATCGGTCGCTTCAGGCCTCTCGGGCCAAGTCGTCAAGCGCAATCTGGAGTTATGGAAAGCCCAGTTGCTGCAACCTGCCAGTGTGCCAAACAAGTAGGAATGTTTTTGTGAGTATTCGCCCTTTAATTGCGTTCATGGCGGCCGCCGCTCTGGTCGGTTGTGCCAATGATCCGGCTCCGACCGAACAATTCAAGCTCACCGAGCAGGCTCTGGAACAGGCCAAGGCTGTCGGTGTCACCGATGAGCAGCCTGAGTGGCTGGAGGCGGAGTCCCGGTTTGCCCAGGCACGTGCCGACATGGCTGATAAATCCTACAAGGAGGCGCGCATGAATGCGGAGCGTGCCGAGCTTGATGCGCGGTTGGCTGAGGCTCGTGTATTGACGCTCAAGAGTCAGGAGCAGATCAATCAGTTGAATGTTCGCCTCAATCGTCTGCGCAAGCAGTTGGGGGAGGTTCAATGAGCCGTGTTTCCCGTGTGTTGAGCGGTTGTCTGTTGCTGGGTGTGGCGGGGTTGTCCGGCTGTGCCAGCCATCAAGGCAGTGAGGAGGCCTTGCGCCAGGCCGGTGCCAGTTTCCAGAAGGTGAAAGAAGATCCCGATGTCCTGCGCAGCGCGCCCAAGGACATCATCCGCTCCGGCGAGTCCCTGGCGCGGGCTGAGCGCCTGTCGAGCTATCTGGGCAGTGGTGCCGATGTCAGTCATTACGCTTACCTGAGCGCCCGTTACAGCGAGATCGCGCGCGAGCACAGCAATCTGATGCTGGCTCAGGAGCAATTGGCAAAGATGGAGCTGGAGCGTCAGCGTCTGCAACTGGCATTGCGTGAAGCCAAGCTGGCCAGTGCCCAGCAGCAAGGTAAATGGCTGGAAGACCAGATCCTCAGTCTTGCCACGACTCAGAACGAGCGCGGTCTGGTCATGACGCTTGGCGACGTGTTGTTCGATCCTGGGCATGCCGAGCTGAAAAACGCGGCCAATCGTACCGTGCTGAAGGTCGTGCAGTTTTTGCTGCTCAACCCGCGTCGTACGGTCAGGATCGAGGGTTACACCGACAGTACCGGTGATCGTCAGGAAAACCTGAAGCTGTCCAGGGATCGGGCACAGTCGGTGGCCGATGTCCTGATGGACCTGGGAGTGGATGAAAAACGCATCCAGGTCGAGGGGTACGGTCAGCAATATCCCGTCGACGTGAACGTTTCCGAACGTGGTCGTGCACAAAATCGTCGTGTTGAAATCGTATTCTCCGATGACAAGGGGCGCATGGGCGCTGCACGCTAGGAAAACCTGAAGCAGAGCCCGGTGCCGTTAGCGGCGTCGGGCTTTTTTTTGCCTGAAGACCGGCAGGACTGAACGTGGTCTCCGATAATATTTTTTATCAGCGCACACAATCACTGGCTTAAAGGGAAACTGTCCCAGTACACTTCCAGACTGTTCCGGTCGTTAGGCTGTGATTGACTCTATAAAAACAAATCGTCGGTCGTTTGAGGCTGTGTCATGACCAATCTTTTGCTTTATCAAAGAATCGCTCAGCAATTGGCGGAAGACATTCGTCGTGGTGTCTATCAGCCAGGCGAACGTGTGCCGTCCGTTCGCAAGATGAGCTCACAGCTCAATGTCAGCCATGCAACGGTCTTGCAGGCTTACGCGAACCTGGAAGATCAGGGGCTGATTCGCGCCCGTCCGCAATCCGGGTACTACGTTCACCAGACGCCTGCGCTGACGGCCTCCACGCCGGATATCGCCCGTGTAGAGCGTCCGAGTCTGGTCACTCGCAGCAGTATCATTCAGCAGGTATTGGAAGAGTCCCGGCGTGAAGGTGTCTTTGCATTGGGGGCTGCGGTGCCGCATGTGGACTACCTGCCTGTGCGGGCCTTGCATCAGCAGTTAGCCAAGGTGACGCGGTTTCACAGTCCGCGGGCATTCAGTTACATGTTCAGCCCGGGCTTTGAGCCGTTGCGCCGGCAGGTTGCCATTCGTATGCGTGATGCAGGCGTGGTGGTCGATCCGTCTGAAGTGGTGATCACCCATGGCTGTGTCGATGCGCTGCAAATGTCATTGCGGGTGCTGACTCAACCCGGAGATCTGATTGCAGCCGAGTCGCCGGCTTATTACGGGCTGTTGCAGCTGGCTGATCTGCTGGGACTCAAGGTTATCGAGATTCCCAGCGATCCTTCGACGGGTATCAGTCTGGAGGCCTTGCAACTGGCGGCCAACCAGTGGTCGATCAAGGCGCTGGTGCTGACGGCGCGCCTGAGTAACCCGCTGGGCGGCACCATGCCTGAAGAGCGGCAGAAGAACTTGCTGCGTCTGGCGTCGGACTTCGATATCCAGATCGTTGAAGACGACGTATATGGCGAATTGATGTTTGAAGTGGGGCGCACCAAGGCCTTGAAGGCCTTCGATCGGCTGGGGAGGGTGATTTACTGTTCAAGCTTCTCCAAGACCTTGTCGCCCGGGGTGCGTATCGGCTGGATGATCGCCGGAAAATATCAGGCCGAAATCCAGCGCTTGCAGACATTCAGCACGCATTCGGCTTGCAGTGTCACTCAGATGGCGGTGGCGGCTTACCTGGAAAATGGCGGGTATGACCGGCATTTGCGTTTCATCCGGCTGGAATACCGGAAAAACCTGAGTGCGTATCAGCTGGCAGTCCAGCAGTTCTTTCCCGAGGGGACGCAGATGAGTCGGCCCGTCGGTGGTTTTATCCTCTGGGTCAGTCTTCCGGGGCGGGTCAATACTCAGGAATTGCATGTCAGGGCGCTGGAGCAGGGCATCAGCATCGCGCCGGGCCTTATTTTCAGTAATACAGAGCAGTTCAATCACTGTATACGTCTGAACTGTGGCATGCCTTGGAATCGTGAAGCGGAGCGTGCGCTGATGACGCTGGGGATGCTGGCCAGGCAGTTGTGTCAGGAGGCTGTGCCGGGTTATTGAGCCAGAGTGCTTTTTGTCTGATCGTCGGTGTTCCTGTCTTGTCATGTGTGCCTCAAAGGAACAGCATGTGTCCTTTACTGCCTCCGCCCTGTTTTCTATGAATAATGCGTTTCGTTGTATCGGATTGTTCGTCGTTGTTTTACTGGGAGCCTGCGACTCCCAGGAGGCTCCGGTGCCAAAGCCGAAGGTTGAAGCAAGTGCCGTTGCGCCTGTCTCTCCTCCTGTTCAGCCGCTTGCTGCTCCGGATTCTTCCCCTGCCGTACATGAATTGAAACCGCCTGTTCCGGTTGTTCCTGTGGTGGCCGGAAAGCCGGCGGCGCCAGCTCGTCCTGTTGCAAAGTCAACGGTGCCTCGATCGACAACTGTAAAAGTGTCTTCTGAGAAGGCCGTGTCGGCTAAACCTGCTCCGGCAAAAGCGAAAAAAGAAAAAATCGTTGCTCAGCGTGAAAAGAAAAAGCCTGCCAAAAGTTCGGTCAAGGATGTTCGACTGAGCCAGCCCAAACTTGATCTGACGCTGCCTCCGGAAATGGTTCAGAAGCTTTCGCCCCCGGCCAATGTTATTACTGCCAAGCGCAAGCCTCTGCTGCCGCCGATGTTCGAGAGCAAGCGTTCGGCTTCGGATCCGAGTCCTTTTGAGCTCAATGGGCGTTTGCTGAGCAATGAAATGCAGTTGCAAATGCGCAACGAGAGCCGGCGTGATATCGAAGGTGCTGCCCTGGACTTCAAATTCAAGCAGTAAGGCCCTGTTTCTCGTCCGTTATGGCATTTTGAAACGTCTGTTTTAGCCGCTATTATCTTTCTTTTTCATCTTCAACAAGGGTGTCGAGTCATGGACTGCCGCTCCGGTTGCGGTGCCTGTTGCATCGCGCCCTCTATTACTTCTCCCATTCCGGGTATGCCTGATGGCAAGCCGGCCGGAGAGCGTTGTCTGCATCTGTCGGTCGAGTTGTTGTGTGGCTTGTTTGGCAAGGTTGAGCGGCCCGCTGTCTGCAGTCAGTTCAAGGCGGCAGAAGATGTCTGTGGTGTGGATCAGGCTGAAGCTATTCGTCTGATCGGCTGGTGGGAAAAGGCTACCGCGGTTGCGTGAAGAGGTCCGGTTTCGTTGGGCGGAATTGCTTTATCAGACATTCAACAATAAGGAATAAAACAATGAATACGCTGCATCGCATGGCTGTTGTTTCCGGGTTGGCTGTACTGCTTGCAGGTGTGGCGCATGCTGAAGACTGGCAGGTGGCCAAGGACGAAGAGGGGATCAAGGTTTCCCTGAGTGATGTGGCGGGCTCCAAATACAAAGCCTATCGCGGCGTAACGACCATCAACTCCAGCGTGGCCAGGGTGCGCGCCCTGCAAGAGGATGTCGTGGGGGCGTGTGCGTGGATTCATGAGTGTCAGGCGCAGAAACTGCTCAAGCATGAAGGCAACAAGGCCTGGACCTACACTCAGTTCAATACGCCGTGGCCTGTGACGCCTCGTGATTCGATCCTGCTGATCACGACCGAGGAGGGCGCTGATGGCAGTGTGACGCGCCGTATCGAGGAGCAGTCGAGCTATTTGCCTGAGGAAAAGGGTTTTGTGCGAGTGGCCGAGGTTGCCGGTTTCTGGAAGCTGGTGCCCAAGGGGCCGAATCAGACCGAGGTGACCTATCAGGTGCATACCGATCCGGGAGGAAGCGTGCCGTCCTGGCTGGCCAACAAGTTTGTGGTCGATGCACCGTTCAATACGCTGAAAGCATTGAAGGAAAGGGCGCAGAAGTAGGTCTTGAAGGTATGAAAAAGGGCTGCCATTGGCAGCCCTTTTTCATTGCTGGAGTATCGCTTACTTGCGGTCTTCCAGTGGCACGATATCGCGTGCCTCGTTGCCGGTGTACAGCTGGCGTGGACGGCCGATCTTGTACGGGCTGGAGAGCATTTCCTTCCAGTGGGAGATCCAGCCGACAGTCCGCGCCAGGGCGAAGATCACGGTGAACATGCTGGTTGGGATGCCGATGGCTTTCAGGATGATGCCTGAGTAGAAGTCTACGTTCGGGTACAGCGAGCGCTCGATGAAGTAAGGATCGGTCAGGGCGATCTCTTCCAGGCGCATGGCCAGTTCGAGTTGCGGGTCATTGGTGATGCCCAGCTCGCGAAGAACCTCGTCGCAGGTCTTCTTCATCACGGTGGCGCGAGGGTCACGGTTCTTGTAGACGCGGTGACCGAAGCCCATCAGCTTGAACGGATCGTTCTTGTCCTTGGCCTTGGCGATGAACTTGTCGATGTTGGACACATCGCCAATTTCGTCGAGCATGGTCAGTACGGCTTCGTTGGCGCCGCCGTGAGCCGGGCCCCAGAGCGCGGCAATACCGGCAGCGATACAGGCGAACGGGTTTGCACCCGACGAGCCGGCCATGCGCACGGTGGACGTGGAGGCATTCTGCTCGTGATCGGCGTGCAGGATGAAAATCCTGTCCATCGCCTTGGCCAGCACCGGGCTGATCGGTTTGATCTCGCAAGGGGTGTTGAACATCATGTGCAGGAAGTTCTCGGCGTAGCTGAGGTCGTTGCGCGGATACATCATGGGCTGGCCCATGGAGTATTTGTAGACCATCGCTGCCAGGGTCGGCATCTTGGCGACCAGGCGAACTGCCGAGATTTCGCGGTGTTGCGGGTTATTGATGTCCAGCGAGTCGTGGTAGAACGCTGAGAGGGCGCCAACGACGCCGCACATGACGGCCATCGGGTGGGCGTCGCGACGGAAGCCGTTGAAGAAGCTCTTCAGCTGCTCGTGGACCATGGTGTGATTCTTGACGACTGCGACGAACTGGGCCTTTTGCTCGGTGGTTGGCAGTTCGCCGTTGAGCAGCAGGTAGCAGGTTTCCAGATAGTCGGACTGTTCGGCCAGTTGCTCGATCGGGTAGCCGCGGTGCAGCAGGATGCCGTTGTCACCATCAATGTAGGTGATCTTCGACTCGCAAGAGGCGGTCGACATGAAGCCAGGGTCGAATGTGAAGCGGCCGGTGGCGGTGAGTCCGCGCACGTCGATCACATCGGGACCCACGGTGCCGGTCAGTATGGGCAGCTCGACGGGGGCTGTGCCCTCGATGATCAACTGCGCTTTTTTGTCAGCCATGTGGCCTCCTATTTATGCTTCAAATCATCAGACAGGCCCCCCACGCAGGGCCCGCATCACTATAGTTAGATAAATTCTAAAGTCAATTTGCCTAAAGTCGTGTTCCACAAGGCCTTTGTGTCGATTTTTGCCTGCGACATTCTGACGCTTTACGCCTTTTGTCCGATCAGCGCAATCCGCTATTGGCTGTAAGTCTGCGCGTTGTCATTAGTTACCTAACTGTCTATACTCGGCGTCCGACCGCCAAGGGCTTTTGGGCCTGTTTTAAAGGGGGTTGTCACTTCCTGGGTGGTGGGTACCTGACCAGTGCACTTCCCAACAACTTGCCCTGATTGTTAGGGGCTCTTCAGTGTGAAAAAAAAGCCGTGAAAAGCCAACGACCTGTAAATCTAGACCTAAGGACCATCAAGCTCCCAGTCACTGCTTACACGTCCATTCTTCACCGTGTCTCCGGTGTCATCCTCTTTGTCGGCATTGCAATCATGCTCTATGCAATGGACAAGTCGCTGGCGTCCGAAGAAACCTTCGGTGAAGTGAAAGCGTGTCTGACCAGCCCGCTGGCAAAGTTTGTAATCTGGGGGCTGCTGTCTGCCCTGCTGTATCACCTGGTGGCCGGTGTTCGCCACCTGATCATGGACGCGGGTGTCGGTGAAACGCTGGAAGGCGGGAAACTGGGCTCGAAAATCGTTATCGCCGTCTCCGTGGTGGTGATCATCCTGGCGGGAGTATGGATATGGTAACCAACGTCACTAACCTGTCGCGTTCGGGCCTCTATGACTGGATGGCGCAGCGCGTTTCGGCGGTCGTACTCGCGGCTTATTTCATTTTCCTGATCGGATACCTCGTTGCTCACCCTGGCCTGACCTATGCCCAGTGGCACGAGCTGTTCTCGCACAACGGGATGCGTATCTTCAGTCTGCTGGCCTTCGTTGCCCTGGGTGCTCACGCCTGGGTCGGCATGTGGACCATCACGACCGACTACCTGACGCCGATGGCGCTGGGCAAGTCCGCGACTGCGGTACGTTTTCTCCTCCAGGCTGTTTGCGGCGTAATGATGTTCGCTTACTTCGTCTGGGGCGTGCAGATTCTTTGGGGTATCTGATTCATGGCTAACACAAATACACTTTCCTTTGATGCCATCATCATCGGTGGCGGCGGCGCTGGCATGCGCGCTGCCTTGCAACTGGCTCAGGGTGGTCACAAGACTGCTGTTGTCACCAAGGTATTCCCGACTCGCTCGCACACTGTTTCCGCCCAGGGCGGCATCACCTGCGCCATCGCTTCGGCCGACCCGAACGATGACTGGCGCTGGCACATGTACGATACCGTCAAGGGTTCCGACTATATCGGTGACCAGGACGCTATCGAGTACATGTGTTCCGTAGGTCCGGAAGCGGTCTTCGAGCTCGAGCACATGGGCCTGCCGTTCTCCCGTACCGAGCAGGGCCGTATCTACCAGCGTCCGTTCGGTGGCCAGTCCAAGGACTTCGGCAAGGGCGGTCAGGCTGCACGTACCTGTGCTGCTGCCGACCGTACCGGCCACGCGCTGCTGCACACCCTGTATCAGGCCAACCTGAAAGCCGGCACCGTATTCCTGAACGAATACTATGCTGTGGATCTGGTGAAGAACCAGGATGGCGCCTTTGTCGGCATCATCGCCATCTGCATTGAAACTGGCGAAACTTCCTACATCCGTGCCAATGCAACCGTACTGGCAACCGGTGGTGCAGGCCGTATCTACTCGTCGACCACCAACGCCCTGATCAACACCGGTGACGGCGTCGGCATGGCCTTGCGTGCCGGTGTTCCTGTCCAGGACATCGAGATGTGGCAGTTCCACCCGACCGGCATCGCCGGCGCAGGTGTACTGGTCACGGAAGGTTGCCGTGGTGAAGGCGGTTATCTGATCAACAAGCATGGCGAGCGTTTCATGGAGCGTTATGCTCCGAACGCCAAGGACCTTGCCGGTCGTGACGTCGTTGCCCGTTCCATGGTTAAAGAGATCATCGCCGGTAACGGCTGTGGTCCGGATGGCGACCATGTAATGCTCAAGCTCGACCACCTGGGTGAAGAAGTCCTGCACAGCCGCCTGCCAGGCATCATGGAGCTGTCCAAGACCTTCGCGCACGTCGATCCGGCCATGGCGCCGATCCCTGTTGTTCCAACCTGCCACTACATGATGGGTGGTATCGCCACCAACATTCATGGTCAGGCAATCACTCAGGACGCAACTGGCGCAGACCAGATCATCCCGGGTCTGTTCGCCGTGGGTGAAGTGGCTTGCGTATCGGTTCACGGTGCCAACCGTCTGGGTGGCAACTCGCTGCTCGACCTGGTTGTCTTCGGTCGTGCTGCCGGTCTGCACCTGGAGCAGAGCCTGCGCGAAGGCGTTGACTACCGTCGCGCTTCCGAGTCCGACGTGGATGCTGCCCTGGCTCGTCTGTCCGGCCTGAACGAGCGCACCACCGGCGAAGACGTTGCCTCGCTGCGTAAAGAGCTGCAAAGCTGCATGCAGAACTACTTCGGTGTATTCCGTACCGGCGAATACATGCAGAAGGGTATTGCTCAACTGGCTGGCCTGCGCGAGCGCATTGCCAACGTCAAGATCAACGACAAGAGCCAGGCGTTCAACACTGCCCGTATCGAAGCGCTTGAACTGCAAAACCTGCTGGAAGTTGCCGAAGCCACGGCGATTGCCGCAGAACATCGTAAGGAATCGCGCGGCGCTCACGCCCGTGAAGACTTTGAAGATCGCGATGACGAAAACTGGCTGTGCCACACCCTGTACTTCCCGGGTGAAAAGCGCGTAGCCAAGCGTGCCGTGAACTTCTCGCCAAAAACTGTTCCGACTTTTGAGCCTAAGGTTCGGACTTATTAAGGGTGACCGATATGTTGCAAGTCAGTGTTTATCGTTACAACCCTGAGCAGGACGCTGCGCCGTTCATGCAGGAATTTCAGGTTGATACCGGTGGAAAGGACCTGATGGTTCTCGATGTATTGGCCCTGGTCAAGGAACAGGATCAAGGTTTCTCGTATCGTCGCTCCTGCCGTGAAGGTGTATGTGGTTCCGATGGTATGAACATCAATGGCAAGAACGGTCTTGCCTGCATCACTCCACTGTCTTCCGTGGTCAAGAATGGCAAGCTGGTGGTGCGTCCTTTGCCAGGTTTGCCGGTTATTCGTGACTTGGTAGTGGATATGAGCATCTTCTACAAGCAATACGAGAAGGTGAAGCCTTTCCTGCAGAACGACACGCCGGCTCCGGCCATCGAGCGTCTGCAGTCCCCGGAAGAGCGCGACAAGCTCGACGGTCTGTACGAGTGCATTCTGTGCGCCTGCTGCTCGACCTCCTGCCCGTCCTTCTGGTGGAATCCGGACAAGTTCCTCGGTCCTGCTGCGCTGCTGCAAGCCTATCGTTTCCTGGCTGACAGCCGTGATACCCGGACAGCCGAGCGTCTGGCTTCACTTGATGACCCGTTCAGTGTGTTCCGTTGCCGCGGGATCATGAACTGCGTAAACGTTTGTCCGAAGGGCCTTAACCCAACCAAGGCTATCGGTCACGTACGCAACATGCTTCTGCAGAGCGGCGTCTGATTTATCGCTGTACCGTAGCACCGTTGTACCTGTAAGTAGCCGCGACGCAGGCTTCAACCGGCGTCGTGGCTTTAACCTGAGCAGTGGCTCGCAAAGCTGCCGCTCTTATTTTGAAGAAATGAGACCAGCAGGGGCATCCGGGCTGGTACCCGGGCTATCTGCGTGATCCTTAGTGACTTGATTGGTCGCTGCACACGACCATTTCAGGTTTGCTATGGCGTCTTCGCCGGTGGTGTCCCCTTACCGAGGGTGACCAAGCATGCAAGAAAGCGTGATGCAGCGCATGTGGAACAGTGCCCACCTATCCGGTGGTAACGCTGCCTATGTGGAAGAGCTTTATGAGCTCTACCTGCACGACCCTAACGCTGTGCCAGAAGAATGGCGCACCTACTTTCAGAAGTTGCCAGCAGACGGCAACTCTGCCACCGATGTATCGCATTCAACGATTCGCGATCATTTTGTGTTGCTGGCTAAAAACCAGCGCCGCGCCCAACCGGTATCAGCCGGTAGCGTGAGCAGCGAGCACGAAAAGAAGCAGGTTGAAGTATTGCGACTGATCCAGGCTTATCGTATGCGCGGCCATCAAGTGGCTCAGCTCGATCCTCTGGGCCTGTGGCAGCGTCCTGCGCCAGCTGATCTGTCGATCAATCACTACGGCTTGACCAATGCCGATCTGGATACGACTTTCCGTGCCGGCGACTTGTTCATCGGCAAAGAGGAAGCGAGCCTACGCGAAATTCATGAAGCGTTGCAGCAGACATATTGTCGCACCATCGGTTCCGAGTTCACGCACATCGTCGATTCCGAGCAGCGCAACTGGTTCATGCAGCGTCTTGAAAGCGTGCGTGGGCGTCCTGCGTTCTCGGCCGAGATCCAGAGCCACCTGCTCGAGCGTGTCACGGCTGCCGAAGGTCTGGAAAAATACCTGGGCACCAAATACCCGGGTACCAAGCGTTTCGGTCTGGAAGGCGGCGAGAGCCTGATTCCGATGCTGGACGAGTTGATCCAGCGCTCCGGCTCCTATGGCACCAAGGAAATCGTCATCGGCATGGCCCACCGTGGCCGTCTGAACGTACTGGTCAACACCTTCGGCAAGAACCCGCGCGAGCTGTTCGACGAGTTCGAGGGCAAGAAAAAAGTGGAGCTGGGCTCCGGTGACGTCAAATATCACCAGGGTTTCTCTTCCAACGTCATGACCGCAGGTGGCGAAGTTCACCTTGCGATGGCATTCAACCCGTCTCACCTGGAAATCGTTTCTCCGGTGGTCGAGGGTTCTGTGCGTGCACGTCAGGATCGTCGCAACGATCCGAACGGTGACAAGGTTCTGCCTATTTCCATCCACGGTGATGCTGCCTTCGCAGGTCAGGGCGTGGTCATGGAAACCTTCCAGATGTCGCAGACCCGCGGCTTCAAGACAGGTGGCACGATCCACATCGTCATCAACAACCAGGTAGGCTTCACCATCAGCAACCCGCTGGACTCGCGCTCCACCGAGTACGCTACCGACGTTGCCAAGATGATTCAGGCTCCGATTCTCCATGTGAATGGCGATGACCCGGAAGCCGTGGTTTTCGTGACCCAGCTGGCGATCGATTACCGCATGCAGTTCAAGCGTGACATCGTGATCGACCTGGTCTGCTACCGTCGTCGCGGTCACAACGAAGCGGACGAGCCTAGCGGCACCCAGCCGTTGATGTACCAGCAGATCAACAAGCAGCGTACAACCCGTGAGCTGTACGCCGAGCAGTTGACCAAGGCCGGTATCCTCACCGAAGAGCGTGTCCAGACCAAGATCGACGACTACCGCAATGCGCTGGACAACGGCCTGCATGTCGTGAAAAGCCTGGTCAAGGAACCGAACAAGGAGCTGTTCGTCGACTGGCGTCCATACCTGGGCCATGCCTGGACTGCGCGTCACGACACTCGCTTCGATCTCAAGACCCTGCAGGAACTGTCGGCCAAGCTGATGGAGCTGCCGGAAGGTTTCGTGGTTCAGCGTCAGGTCCAGAAGATCTACGAAGACCGTCAGAAGATGCAAGCCGGCGGCCTGCCGATCAACTGGGGTTACGCTGAAACCATGGCGTACGCGACCCTGGCTTTTGAAGGTCACCCGATCCGCATGACGGGTCAGGACATCGGTCGCGGTACGTTCTCGCACCGTCACGCTGTTCTGCACAACCAGAAAGATGCAAGTACCTACATTCCTCTGAAGAACCTGTTTGCCGGTCAGCCGCGTTTCGACCTGTATGACTCGTTCCTGTCCGAAGAAGCGGTACTGGCCTACGAATACGGCTACTCGACCACCGAGCCAAACGCTCTGGTCATCTGGGAAGCCCAGTTCGGTGACTTCGCCAACGGTGCGCAAGTGGTGATCGACCAGTTCATCACCAGCGGCGAGCACAAGTGGGGGCGTCTGTGCGGCCTGACCATGCTGCTGCCTCACGGTTACGAAGGGCAGGGGCCTGAACACTCCTCCGCACGTCTGGAGCGTTACCTGCAACTGTGTGCCGAGCACAACATCCAGGTCTGCGTGCCGACCACCCCGGCCCAGATCTACCACTTGCTGCGTCGCCAGGTGATTCGTCCCCTGCGCAAGCCGCTGGTTGTGCTGACGCCCAAGTCGCTGTTGCGCCACAAACTGGCAATCTCGACCCTGGAAGAACTGGCCGAAGGCTCGTTCCAGACCGTCATTCCGGAAGTCGATGCACTCGACCCGGCCAAGGTGACACGTCTGGTTCTGTGCGGCGGCAAGGTCTACTACGATCTGCTTGAGAAGCGTCGTGCCGAAGGTCGTGAAGACATCGCCATCGTGCGTATCGAGCAACTGTATCCGTTCCCTGAAGATGATCTGATGGAAGCGATCGCGCCTTACACCAACCTGAAAAACGTAGTGTGGTGTCAGGAAGAGCCGATGAACCAGGGGGCCTGGTACAGCAGCCAACACCACCTGCGTCGCAGCATGAGCAATCACAACCGCAACCTCGTTCTCGAGTATGCCGGTCGTGACGCTTCTGCAGCTCCAGCCTGTGGTTATGCTTCGGTACACGCTGAACAGCAGGAAAAACTCCTGCAAGATGCCTTCACTGTTTAACGCCTTCGAGCATTAGAAACCGAATTAAGGAATTACAGATAATGGCTATCGAGATCAAAGCCCCCTCTTTCCCGGAATCCGTTGCCGATGGCACCATTTCCAAATGGCACAAGCAGCCGGGCGAAGCGGTAAAACGTGACGAGCTGCTGGTCGACATCGAGACCGACAAGGTGGTCCTCGAGGTTCTGGCCGAAGCGGACGGCGTACTGGCATCGATCGTGAAAGGCGAGGGCGAAACCGTCCTGTCCAACGAAGTGATTGCAACCCTGGATGCCGGTGCTACTGCATCTGCTGCTCCAGCTGCCGCCGCGGTGCCTGCTGCTGCGCCTGCCCAGGCTGCTGCTTCGGCAGCGGATGAGGACGCAATCGCTGCGCCTGCCGCTCGCAAACTGGCTGAAGAAAACGGTATCAACCTGGCCAGCGTCAAAGGCACAGGCAAGGATGGCCGCATCACCAAGGAAGACGTGGTTGCTGCTGTCGAGGCCAAGAAGTCCGCCCCGGCCGCCGCTCCTGCTGCCAAGCCTGCTGCAGCCGCTGCTGCTCCGGTACTGGCTGCCGGTGATCGCGTCGAGAAGCGTGTACCGATGACTCGCGTACGTGCCACCGTTGCCAAGCGTCTGGTTGAAGCCCAGTCGAACATGGCGATGCTGACCACGTTCAACGAAGTGGACATGACCGAAGTCATGGCACTGCGCTCCAAGTACAAGGACCTGTTCGAGAAGTCCCACAATGGCGTACGCCTGGGCTTCATGTCGTTCTTCGTCAAGGCGGCTACCGAAGCGCTGAAGCGTTTCCCGGCAGTCAACGCCTCGATCGACGGCAGCGATATCGTGTACCACGGTTATGCCGACATCGGTGTTGCAGTATCCAGCGACCGCGGTCTGGTCGTACCGGTTCTGCGTAACGCCGAGCTGATGAGCCTGGCTGAAATCGAAGGCGGCATTGCCACCTTCGGCAAGAAGGCTCGTGACGGCAAACTGTCCATGGACGAGATGACTGGTGGTACCTTCACCATCACCAACGGTGGTACCTTCGGTTCGATGATGTCGACACCGATCGTCAACCCGCCGCAGGCTGCGATTCTGGGCATGCACAACATTCTGCAGCGCCCGATGGCGATCAATGGCCAGGTTGTCATCCGTCCGATGATGTACCTCGCTCTGTCGTACGATCACCGTTTGATCGATGGTAAAGAAGCGGTAACCTTCCTCGTTACCATCAAGAACCTGCTGGAAGATCCGGCTCGTCTGCTGCTGGATATTTGATGAAGCAGCCTCAAGTGCAAGCGGCCAGCTGCAAGCAAAAGCGGCCATCTGTAGCGCTTGAGGCTGTAACCTGTATCTCATGATTATGCTGTAATGCTGGACTGCGGTTCACGCAGGTCAGCTTGCAGCTTGCAGCTGTAAGCTTGAAGCTCACAAGGAATCTTTTTTATGTCCCAGAAATTCGACGTGGTAGTGATTGGCGCAGGCCCTGGCGGTTATGTTGCCGCCATCAAGGCTGCGCAACTTGGTTTCAAGACTGCCTGCATCGAGAAGTATCAGGACAAGGAAGGCAAGCTGGCCTTGGGCGGTACCTGCCTGAACGTCGGTTGCATTCCTTCCAAGGCTCTGCTGGACAGCTCCTGGAAATTCTACGAAGCCAAGAACGGCTTCGGCGTTCACGGTATTTCGACTTCCGAAGTCTCCATTGATGTTCCAGCCATGGTCGGCCGCAAGTCCACCATCGTCAAGAACCTGACTGGCGGCGTTGCCAGCCTGTTCAAGGCCAATGGCGTGACCAGCCTGCAAGGCCACGGCAAACTGCTGGCCGGCAAGAAGGTCGAACTGACCGCTGCTGACGGCACCGTTGAAGTCATCGAAGCCGAGCACGTGATCCTGGCCTCCGGTTCGCGTCCGATCGACATTCCACCGGCTCCGGTCGATCAGAAAGTCATCGTCGACTCCACCGGCGCACTGGAATTCCAGGCAGTTCCGAAGCGTCTGGGCATTATCGGTGCGGGTGTCATCGGTCTGGAACTGGGTTCGGTATGGGCCCGTCTGGGTGCTCAGGTCACCGTTCTGGAAGCGCTGGACAAGTTCCTGCCTGCCGCTGACGAAGCCGTTTCCAAGGAAGCGCTCAAGACCTTCACCAAGCAAGGTCTGGACGTCAAGCTGGGCGCGCGCGTAACCGGCTCCAAGGTCAACGGTGAAGAAGTCGAAGTGACTTACACCGATGCCAATGGCGAGCAGAAGATCACTTTCGATCGCCTGATCGTAGCCGTGGGCCGTCGCCCGGTGACCACCGATCTGCTGGCAGCCGACAGCGGCGTCGACCTGGACGAGCGTGGCTTCATCTACGTCGATGACTACTGCACCACCAGCGTACCGGGCGTCTACGCCATTGGTGACGTGGTTCGTGGTCTGATGCTGGCCCACAAGGCGTCGGAAGAGGGCATCATGGTTGTCGAGCGCATCAAGGGCCACAAGGCTCAGATGAACTACAACCTGATTCCTTCGGTTATCTACACTCACCCGGAAATCGCGTGGGTTGGCAAGACCGAGCAGACCCTGAAGACTGAAGGCGTTGAAGTCAACGTCGGCACCTTCCCGTTCGCGGCCAGTGGTCGTGCCATGGCTGCCAACGACACCGGTGGTTTCGTCAAGATCATCGCTGACGCCAAGACCGACCGCGTACTGGGTGTTCACGTGATCGGCCCAAGCGCTGCCGAGCTGGTACAGCAGGGCGCGATTGCAATGGAATTCGGTAGCAGCGCAGAAGACATCGGCATGATGGTCTTCTCGCACCCGACACTGTCCGAGGCGCTTCACGAAGCGGCCCTGGCTGTGAATGGCGGTGCCATCCACATCCAGAACCGCAAGAAGCGCTAAGACAATAAGAGAAAAAACCACGACGGAGTGCCCGTCGTGAGCCTTGCGAGCAAGACTCACCGCGGAAAGTCCGCCGGACTCGACCTCTCAGGCGATTCCAGAGGTGTTGCAGAACACCTCTGGAGTCAACCAGGAGTAGCGGTCACAGGTGGTGCGGCACGCTTGATGTGCAGCACCGAATGCGCAGTACCTAAACGAAGACGGTAATAAGCATGAATCTTCACGAGTATCAGGGTAAGCAGCTGTTCGCTGAATACGGCCTGCCAGTATCCAAAGGCTTCGCAGTAGACACCCCGGAAGCAGCAGCAGAAGCTTGCGAAAAGATCGGTGGTACCGAATGGGTCGTCAAGGCTCAGGTTCACGCTGGTGGTCGCGGTAAAGCGGGCGGCGTCAAGCTGGTTCGCAGCAAAGAAGACGCAGCAGCATTCGCGCAGCAGTGGTTGGGCAAGCGTCTGGTGACTTACCAGACTGACGCCAACGGTCAACCAGTGACCAAGATCCTGGTCGAGTCCTGCACCGACATCGCCAAAGAGCTGTATCTGGGCGCTGTAGTCGACCGCTCCAGCCGTCGTATCGTGTTCATGGCTTCCACCGAAGGTGGCGTGGACATCGAGAAGATCGCTCACGACACTCCTGAAAAGATTCTCAAGGCCACTATCGATCCACTGGTTGGCGCTCAACCATTCCAGGGTCGCGAGCTGGCTTTCCAGCTGGGTCTGGAAGGCAAGCAGGTTGCCCAGTTCGCCAAGATCTTCACCGGTCTGGCCAAGCTGTTCCAGGACCACGACCTGGCCCTGCTGGAAGTGAACCCGCTGGTTATCAAGGCTGACGGCGATCTGCACTGCCTGGACGCCAAGATCAACATCGACGCCAACGCCATGTACCGTCAGCCAAAGCTGAAGGCTTTCCACGATCCATCGCAGGATGATCCTCGTGAAGCCCACGCTGCCAAGTTCGAACTGAACTACGTGGCACTGGAAGGCAACATTGGCTGCATGGTCAACGGTGCCGGTCTGGCCATGGGTACCATGGACATCGTCAACCTGCACGGCGGCAAGCCAGCCAACTTCCTGGACGTTGGTGGCGGTGCTACCAAGGAACGCGTTACCGAAGCGTTCAAGATCATCCTGTCCGACAGCAATGTCGCAGCAGTACTGGTCAACATCTTCGGCGGTATCGTTCGTTGCGACATGATTGCCGAAGGCATCATCGGTGCAGTGAAAGAAGTCGGCGTGAACAAACCGGCAGAAATGGGGCCGACCGAATACCGCCTCCTGCAATTCTTCATGACCCACCAGGAACGCG
>NZ_JBIVGV010000023.1:0-75019 GCF_044748865.1 Pseudomonas sp. NPDC089734
CGCGACCGAAGCTCTTCTGCGAAGCCTGTCGTCAAAAACACTTATAAATCATTGATTTACAAGGCTTTTTCAGATCCGTCTGCGCCAGAAGTGGGCGCGAATTATAGAGACATTAAATCGCCCGTCAACACTTAATTTACCTTAAGGCGAAAAGACACGCCGAATACCTCTTATCTATAAGAAAAAGGACTTGAATGCGCAATATATTGCTCAGACCATGTTTATTAAGCATGATATCGCACCCTGCCTTGATGATTCTGGACGCACAACGAAAATGACCGACAAACCTCGCCTCGCCTCCATCATCTTTCCTTTGGGACTGCTGATGATTGCGATGGCTTCCATTCAAAGCGGTGCTTCGCTGGCCAAGAGTCTTTTCCCTGCCGTGGGTGCTCAGGGCACGACAACGCTCAGGCTTGTATTCGCCAGCCTGATTCTTCTGGTGATTCTGCGGCCCTGGCGAGCACGCCTCACTGCCAGATCGTTACGGACAGTCGTCATTTATGGCATTGCCCTGGGCGGGATGAACTTTCTCTTCTATATGTCCCTGCAAAGCATTCCACTGGGCATTGCCGTGGCCCTGGAATTTACCGGCCCATTGGCCGTTGCCCTGCTCTCTTCTCGCAAACCCGTCGATTTTCTATGGGTAGTGCTGGCCGTCATCGGCCTGATCCTGCTCATACCGGCAGGCCAGTCGAATGCCAGCCTTGATGTGACCGGGGTCGCCTATGCATTGGGTGCCGGAGCCTGCTGGGCTCTTTATATTCTGTTCGGTCAGAAAGCCGGAGCAGACAATGGCATCCAGACCGCAGCACTGGGCGTCATCATTGCGGCCATATTCATCGCCCCGATCGGCGTGGTGCATGCCGGTTCGGCCCTGCTCGATGCCTCACTCATCCCCGCCGCTCTGGGTGTCGCCATTCTCTCGACAGCACTGCCTTATAGTCTGGAAATGGTCGCGCTGACCCGCATGCCTGCAAAAACGTTCGGCATGCTGGCAAGCCTTGAGCCGGTTTTCGCAGCGTTCTCGGGCATGCTCTTCCTTCACGAGCACCTGTCTCTGATGCAGTGGCTGGCCATTGCGGCCATCATTTCAGCATCCATCGGCGCAACACTGACATCAACGCCCGGCAATTCCCAACTGGTACCCGCCGATTGAGCCTATATAGAGGATGAACCCGCTTTTGTATGACGCAGCACTAGCATTTGTAACGCAGTTGAGCCATGTTACCTACCTGATTGATTCCCGTTCCGGAGATACAACGTCCCGGGCATCACTTTACGACGTCATTATGTAACTGCATCACTCAAGGCCAGCCACTGGCCTTGCATAATGGCCAGTTAAGGAAAGGCATGAAATACATCTGTATCGTACTGGCGCTACTCGCTGTAGCCGGGTGTGCGGCAACATCCAACCCCGTCAAGCAAGGAAAGCGTGGCATCCATATCAACTGCTCGGGGCTGTCTTCATCCTGGGAAAAATGCTACGAACTGGCGACCAACGCTTGTGAGTCCAGAACCTACAGGGTGATCGCCAAATCCGGAGATGCCGTGGAAGACCCGGGCGATTATCCCTTCGGACTCAATCCTGCCGGCTATACCAGTCGCAGCATGATCATTGTCTGCAAGAAAGGCTCCCCCATCAGCGAATCCGCGTCGAAGCCTTGAGGCTTCGACACTCGGAACAGCCATCAGACGGCTACCGTACGCTCCTGCAACCACTGAAGCGCCACACCGTCCAACAACGGACTCAGGCGCTTGTTGACCTGCGCATGGTAGTCATTAAGCCACTTGCGCTCATCTTCCCTCAGCAGTGAAACGTCCAGGCAGCGCGTGTCGATCGGGCACAAGGTGAGTGTCTCGAACCTGAGGAACTCACCAAACTCGGTCTTGCCCGCTTCCTGGTTGATGACCAGGTTCTCGATTCGCACACCCCAGCGGCCTGGCCGATACGTCCCCGGCTCGATGGAGGTGATCATCCCCGGCTGCATCGCCGTCTGCGGCGTCGCCGCCGCCTGATAGGCAATGACCTGCGGCCCTTCATGCACATTCAGGAAATAACCGACTCCATGGCCTGTGCCATGACCATAATTGACGCCCTCTTCCCATAAGGGAGCGCGGGCAATGGCATCCAGCAAGGGCGACAGGATGCCCTTTGGAAAGTGGGCACGCGACAAGGCAATCACACCCTTGAGCACGCGAGTACAGTCCTGCTTCTGTTCGGCACTCGGCGTTCCCACAGGAACCATGCGCGTAATGTCGGTCGTGCCTCCGAGGTATTGCCCGCCGGAATCGATCAGCAGCAGGCCATCGCCTTCGATCTGTGCATGCTCCGCTTCACTGGCGCGGTAATGCGGCATTGCACCGTTGCCATTGAAACCGGCAATGGTGGCGAAACTGGGGGAAATATAGCCAGGGCGTCGCTGACGAGCCTGAGTCAGTTTTTCATCAATGGTCAGCTCACTGACAGGGTAGCGACCCAGCGAGGCCTCCAGCCAGGCGAAAAACTCACACAACGCGGCGCCGTCCTGCTCCATGACATTCCGGATATGCCAGGCATCGGCGTCGGTTTTCTGGGATTTGAACAGGGTCGAGGGGTTCAACCCTTCGACCAGCGTCAGTTCGCTGTCCAGATAATCGAGCAAGCCGCAGGTAACACGCGCGGGATCGACCAGTAGCCGTGCATCCTTGGGTACTTCACGCAACGCAGCGCCGATCTGCGTGTACTCCAGCAGATTGATGGCATCGCGAGCCAGGCTGCGGCGCACCTCGTCCCCTACCTTGCCCGAATCCACGAAGAGCGTGACGCTCTGAGGCCCGATCAGCGCAAAAGAAATGAAGACCGGATTATAGGAAACATCGGTGCCACGCAAATTGAATAGCCAGGCGATGTCATCCAGGGTCGCGATGAAATGCCAGTCGGCCCCACGTTCCGCCATGGTCTGACGCACTCGGTTCAGCTTTTCGGAACGGGTAACCGTGGCGTGCGGCGGCAGATGCTCGAAGACCGGGTTGGCTGGCAAGGCAGGACGGTCATGCCAGAGTTCATTGAGCAGATCCATGTCCGTGCGCAGTCGCGCACCACGTGCATACAGTTTGCTTGCCAGGCTGCGCGAGGACGCCACGGCCAGTACGGCTCCATCCACTGCGACGACACTTTCCGCCTCGGCCTGATCAGCCAGCCACTCCAGAGGGCCTTGCTGGCCGGGAAGCAGTTTGACCAGTTCGATCCCCGTATCGGCCAGTTCCTTGGTGGCCTGCTCCCAGTAACGGCTATCGGCCCAGAGCCCCGCGAAATCCTGCGTAACGATCAGCGTGCCCACAGAGCCATGAAAGCCGGAAAGCCATTGACGCCCCTGCCAGTAGCCCGGGAGGTATTCAGAGAGGTGCGGATCCGCCGACGGCACCAGATAGGCATCGATCCGTTCCCGCTTCATCAAGGCGCGTGTCTGCGCCAAACGTTCTGCCACCTCGGCACTGGCTTTGGATTGCGTGCTCATTGACTCTCCCTGCTGACCCGAAAATTACAGTTATAGCGGGTCAGATAATGGAGCACCCATCAAGACTGAGCAACCGCCCAGAATGCAGGCTGTATCAATGAGGCCTGAATCAGCTCGGCAGCGCGGTCGATATCCTCTTCACGGGTGAAGCGTCCCAGGCTCAGGCGGATGGTCTGGCTCGCGGCCTGAGCGCTATGCCCCAGCGCCAGCAGTACGTGCGAAGGTGTGTTTTTGGCCGAGTTGCAGGCAGAGGTCGACGAGAACGCCAGGCCATGGCCCAGCGCCGCAATGTTCAGGTCGCCCTTGTCGAAGGTCAGGCTCAGGGTGTGTGCGATTCGCTGATCGGAGCTGCCATTGACCCGCAGTCCGGCGATACCGGCCAGACGCTCCCGCAATCGCCGATTCAGGCGTTCGATATGAGCGGTTTCCTCTTTGAAAGCCTCCCCCGCCAGCGCGAAGGCGGCCCCCATCCCGGCAATCTGATGAGTCGCCAGGGTTCCGGAGCGCAGACCGCATTCATGACCGCCCCCATGAATCTGGGCCAGTACACGCTGCTCGGCACGTGGGCCGACGTACAAGGCACCAATGCCTTTGGGACCATAGATCTTGTGGGCTGAAAACGACATCAGGTCCACGGCCAGATCGCCAAGGTCAATGGCGGCCTTGCCCGCACCCTGAGCCGCATCGACATGAAACAACGCTCCTTGCGCCCTGACTCGCCTGCCGATTTCGGCAATGTCGTTGACCGTTCCCAATTCGTTGTTGACCAGCATCAGCGACACCAGAAAGGTATCGTCGCGCAAGGCGGCACTGACCGCTTCAGGCGTGATCAGGCCATCGGCATCGGGCGCCAGAAAGGTCACCTCGAAACCGGCCGCTTGCAATTGCTGGGCAGTATCCAGAATGGCCTTGTGTTCGATCTGACTGGTGATGATATGCCCGCCGGTACGCCCCGACCGCAATGCGTGCTCCTGTGCGACACCCTTGAGGGCCAGATTGTTCGACTCGGTCGCACCGGACGTCCAGATAATCTGCCCGGCCTGAGCCCCTACAAGGTCTGCAACCTGCTTGCGAGCCTGCTCGACGGTCAGGCGCGCCTGCTGGCCATACGCATGGGAACTGGAAGCGGGATTACCAAAATTGCCCGATACCCCCAGACACTTGACCATCACCTGGATCACGCGCTCATCCACTGGCGTGGTCGCCGCATAATCGAAATACAGTACAGAATCTTGCATGAACAGCCCTCTGAATTGCCCAGCCCGGCCTGCCGAACTGCTGACATGATCAATACATCCGTGCGGCCCGATCCGCGCCAGATCACAGGAGCGATAATGCACGAAACCACATAGAACAAAAAGGAATCGATTATTATTTATTTATTCATTTAGGATATATACGGTTTTGCTGTACACCAGACTTCTGTCTAGCTACACCTCACGAGAGATGCAATCGGCAAGCCACATGCCACATGCCACATGCCCTTGATGCATGGATATCAAGCGTACCTCTCATACTTGCACGCCCCGGCATGAAAACAGGGCGTGTAAAACCGCCCAGAAAATGTCACCGCCCTCGCCTCTCGTTCATGCCGTTTTTTTGACTGCCTTTTAAATCAATCACTTGGTTTTTTCATGAAACAACTTATCAAAAACTTAACATAAACTTGACGAAATAATTTGACAGAATCGTGGACGCTACCAATATATAGAACTGTCAGACGCACCCTGAGCTGTCCGTAAATGCCACAGAGCAATACGCAGGGTGTGTTCACGTCCTGGCCGTTCCTGCTGTTGTCTTGTTGTCCACGATGTTAGTCGTTTCCATGGAGCCGTGTTCCCGCTCCAGTGGATGTCTGTTGACTCATGCGCCCTTTGAAATGACCGAATACGTTCGGTGTGGCGGTAGCATTGTCTGAAAAAATCAATCAACCCGGCAGTTTCACAAACAAGGCCAGCAGTCCGCTTTTGGTTCTTCTACCCAGAGGTGTCACTGAATGCCCACTCTTCCGGCGCTCGATGCACAGCACGTTAAAACCCTGGCCCACGATATGGACACCCAGGGTTTCACCCGACTCGATCATGTCTTGAGTGAAACCGAGCTGGAGCAATTACAGGCCTTTACGGACAGTCGGGCCTTGAAACACCCGGGCGAGTATTTCGCTTATCACGGTGAAAGCGCACTGAACGAAAGCCTGCTGGCCAGCCTGTGGTCAGACCCGGTCGTCAAGCAACTGCTGGAAAAGCTCTACCTTCACGCGGCCCGGCAACCCAGCCCCAGTCAGCAGATCTTCCCTGTATTGCGGTGCATACAAGGCTCTCGAGGCGTGCGCGAATCCAATTGTTTTCACTTCGACGCCAGTCTGGTCACGGCCTTGATCCCTATCTACATCCCGACCGAGGGTCAGGAATGCGGCGATCTGCTGCTTTTCCCCAACGCACGCAAACTGCGCAGCAATGTGGTGCGTAACGTCGTCGAGAAAGCACTGTTACAAAACCGCTTCAGCCGCTGGCTCACCTGTGTCGCGATCAATCAGGGCTGGCTCCATCCCAAGGTATTGAAGCTGGTACCGGGGCATATCTATCTGTTCTGGGGCTATCGCTCCCTGCACGCCAACCAGCCATGCAGCCCGGGTCTGAAGCGCGCCACAGCCATCCTCCATTTCGGCGACCCGCACAGCGGCAGCATGGCCACCCGCATGATTCTGGGCATCAATCAGCGACGGGCCGCCCGTGCCAGCGCCAAGAGCCGTATTGCACCTCCGGAAACCCCAGCACTTTGAATGCAATACCGGCCAGACCACCGACCCCGCGACAGACATGGAGGTTTCGATGATCAATGTAACCAAGACGTATCTGGGGAATATCGACAAGTTCAAGACGTATGTCGAAGGGATCTATGCACGAGGCTGGCTGACCAATCATGGCCCCCTGGCAGACGAACTGGAAAACCGGCTCAAGGACTACCTGGGTGTCAGGCATATCATCCTGACCAACAATGGCACCCTGGCCTTGCAGGTGGCCTATCGTGCCCTGGGCCTGAGCGGCAGCGCCGTGACCACCCCCTTCAGTTTTGTCGCGACCAGCAGCTCGCTGCAATGGGAAGGCATCCGGCCCATATTCGCCGACATCGATCCCCATACCTGGAACATCTCGGCACAGCACATCGAACGGTGCATTGCCGAAGATACGACAGCCATCGTGGGCACCCATGTCTTCGGTAACCCATGCGCCGTCGAGGCGATCGAGCAAATCGCACACAGGAACCGGCTCAAGGTGATCTATGACGGCGCCCATGCATTCGCCGTGCGTCATGCCGGCCAGTCAGTGCTCAACCGGGGCGATATCAGCACGTTGAGTTTCCATGCCACCAAGCTGTTTCACACCATCGAAGGCGGCGCAATCATTACCAACGATGACGAGCTGGCAAGGCGCGCATTCCTGCTGTGCAACTTCGGCATTGCCGACGTGGACAAGATCGACGGGATTGGCATCAATGCCAAACTCAATGAGTTTTCGGCCGCCATGGGGCTGTGCATTCTGGACAGCATCGAAGACATTCTCGAAGAGCGGGCCGAAATCGCCTTTCGCTACCGCTCACGCCTGGAAAGTTACCTGGACCTGCAACAACCCGAACCCGACAGCGTGCTGAACAACAGCTATTTCCCGGTGGGCCTGCAGGATGAACCGCAACTGCTCCGGGTCCGCAAGGCACTCAACGCGCGAGACATCAATCCGCGCCGGTATTTTTATCCATCGCTGGATACCCTTGAATACCTGCAGCCACAGCCAGGACAACCCGTATCACGAGCGTTGAGCGAGCGCGTCTTGTGCCTGCCGATCTATCCCGGTCTGTCGGCCGAGGATCAAGACAAAGTCATTGAGACCCTGATCGAAGAGTGCAGCCCGAGCCACATGAGCATGCCGGGCCCGGCCATCGCCCAGGCGTTGTAATGAGCATGTCCAGCAAGCGTTCCGTCATCCGCAATACGGCCTGGAATTACGCCGGGCAGGCTTATGTGCTGCTGGTGGGCATTCTGATCATGCCCTTCTACCTCGGCCACCTTGGCGCGGAAGCCTACGGGTTGATCGGCTTCTTTACCGTCATGCAAGCCTGGCTGCAATTGCTGGATGCCGGGTTGTCCCCGAGCCTGGTACGGGCCGTGGCTCATCAACGGGGAATCCCCGGCGGACAGAACGTTCAGGGAAGGACGCTGCGGGCGTTCGAGATCATGTTTCTGCCCCTGGCGCTCCTCAGTTGTATCGCAGTCCATGCCGCCAGCCCCTGGATTGCGGTGAAGTGGCTCAATGCACAAGCCTTGCCTGTCGAGACACTGATCAACTGCATCGGACTGATGGGGGTGATCATCGCCTTGCGCCTGTATTCGACCCTGTACAAAAGCGGTATCCAGGGACTCGAGCAGCACGCCTGGCTCAACGCGGCCAACATCATCATCGCCACGCTGCGCTATTTCGGCGGGTTGCTGCTGGTCAACAGCCTTTCTCAGGACCCACAGGTGTTCTTTGAATTCCAGGCCATTGTCGCCGCCATCGAGACCCTGCTGTTCGCCACCCGGGCGTGGCGTCAGATGCCCGTGACGCCCTGGTTCACAGGGATCGACTGGCAACTGGTCAAGCCGATCATCCCGTTCGCGGCCAGCATGTCGCTGAGCAACCTGCTGTGGATTGCACTGACACAACTGGACAAGGTATTGCTCTCGGAAAGACTGCCGCTGGATCAGTACGGCTATTTCTCGCTGGTGGCCTTGATCACCACCGGCATCATGATGCTGACCAACCCGCTGGTGCAGACACTATTGCCCCGGTTGACCGTTCTGATTGCCGAAGGCCGCCCTCAGGACATGCATGCCTTGTTTCTGGCGGCCAATCGTTTTGTCTGCACCTTCCTGTTTCCTCTGGCGGCCATTATCGCCCTGCATGCCGAGTCGTTGCTGTATGCCTGGACCGGTGACCACGCTGCCGCCCAGTGGGGGCGCACGATTCTGTGCTGGTATGCCCTGGGCAGCGCAATCATGGCGGCCAGCGCCTTTCAGTTCTACCTGCAATACGCCTACGGGCAGATGCGCCTGCATCTCTGGTACAGCGTCATTTCAGCCATCGTGACGGTACCGACCCTGTACCTGGCCATTCACTATCAGGGAGGCTACGGCGCCGCACTGGCCTGGTTCTTTCTTCGTGCCGTGTCCTTCGCCGTCTGGCCGATGTTCGTTCATCAGCGCCTGGCACCGGGCATTCACGGGCAATGGCTGCGTGACGTCGTGCGCATCAGTGCCATGACCGCCATCGGGCTGGCCTGCAGTGAGCCCGTGTTTCGCCTGATTGCCAGCCAAAGCCGTACAAGCCTGTTTCTCGCCCTGGCCGCCAGTGGCCTCATCACGCTGACACTGGTGGCGGCAAGCGACAAACCCTTGGCCACGAAGCTCTACATCTTGTTCAGCAAACCGAGTACATGAGCCATGGATGCCACTGCAAAAAAGACGAACACTGCCGACGCCCAACCGTTGCTGAGCATCGTCTGCCCTGCCTATAACCAGGAAGGCTTCATCACCCAGACGCTGGACGGTTTTCTGTCCCAGCAGACGAATTTCAGTTATGAAATCCTGATCCATGACGACGCCTCTACCGACGGCACCGCCCGCATCATTGCGCAATACACCGAACGCCACCCGACGATCATTCGCCCTTTCTATCAGGAAGAGAATCAGTACCGTCAGGGAAAGCCCTGCGTCCCCGAACTGTTCGCCAAGGCCCGTGGCCGCTATATCGCGTATTGCGAAGCCGACGATTACTGGACCGATCCTCGCAAGCTGCAATTGCAGGTGGATTTTCTCGAAAGCCATCCCGATTACGTCATCACTTATCACGATGCAATCGCATTCGATGAACACGGTCAGTACGGCGTCCAGCTCCAGGGCAAGCTGCGCGCCGACGCGACGGCCCTCGAACTGCAGAAAGCGCGCCGGATCTCCACCCTGACGGTCTGCTTTCGCAATGTGTTCTCCAGCATGCCACCCGAACTCAAGCCGCCGATTGCCCCCCTGAACGACCTGTGCTGGTGGTCCTTGCTGGGCGCATTCGGCAAGGGCAAGTTCATCGCCGAGATCAAGCCTGCCGCTTACCGGCTGCATCCCGGCGGGATCTTTTCCATGCGCAGCAACAAGCGAAAGATTCACATGAGCCTGCTGACCTGTTCGAGCCTGGCCAACTACTACAACCGGCTGGGCAACCAGCCGTTGTACGAGCACTTCCTGATGCAGGTGGTCAGCCTGTCGATCTCGGCTCTCGTGCCACGCAACAAGCTTCAGGCGCTGCTGATGGTGGCACGCAACGTCATCGTCAATCTGGGCAAGCGGCTGATGCCTGCAACCGGCAGGCACCATGTTCAGTAACGTGCTGGTGATCTGCGTCGGCAACATCTGCCGCAGCCCCATGGCCGAAGCCCTGTTGCGTCATCGGCTGGGCACTCCTGGGATGCTGATCCATTCGGCGGGCATCAATACGGTGCCGGGCTCCGCCATCGATCCCCTGGCCAAGAGCGTGTTGCAGGCCCATGAAGTTCCTGTGCGTCGACATGAGGCACGCCAGGTGAACCGGCAACTGCTGCGCCAGGCGCAGCTGATTCTGCTGATGGAGCGGGCACACCTGCTCAACATCCTGAAACTGGCCCCCGAAGTACGAGGCAAGACGTTTCTGATCGGCCGGTGGCAACACAAGCAGGAAGTGGCCGACCCCTATCGGAGTTCCAGGTCCGCCTTCGAGCAGGCCTATGAACACCTGTCACGGTGTGTCGACGACTGGCTTCCTTATCTTCAGTCAGGAGAAACAAGATAAATGACCGTCATGAACCGTTCTTCCCTGGATTACTACCAGGACACCCGGATCGATCTGGCAACTATCTTGCGCATGCTGTTCGATCACAAGGCCTTGATCTTCTGGATCGTGGGCCTTTTCTTCATGGTCGGGCTGGCCTACGCCATTCTGGCCACACCGGCCTATCAGGCCAATGCCATGATCCAGATCGAGCCCAGGAAAGTCGGCATCGAGGGCACACCCGAAGTCAACAACAAGCCCATGTCGGTTTCCCAGGCCATGACGGAAATCGAGTTGATCAAATCGAGGGCCTTGCTGGGCAAGGTCGTCGACGACCTGAAACTCAACCTGATCCAGAAACCCGATGTGCTTCCGGTCATCGGCCCTTACCTGTATCGCACGTTCAAACCCGAATACGAAGGTGCTCTGGCCGAGCCCATGTTCGGACTGGATCAGTACGCCTGGGGTGGCGAGAAGATCGAGGTCTTCCAGCTGGAAGTCCCCGAAGACCTGCTGGGCGAGAAACTGACCCTGGTGGCTGGCAAGTCCAACGCGTTTTCCCTCTATGACAAGGATCACAACCTGCTGCTCAGTGGCACCACCAACCGGATCGTCGAAGGTCATGGGGTCAAGATTCAGGTCGCGAATCTGCTGGCCCGCCCCGGCACCGAGTTCACGGTGTCCCGACTGCGGACCCTGAGCGCCGCCCTGATCTACCAGAAGCGCCTGAAGATCACCGAAGCCGGCAAGGACTCCGGGATCATTTACCTCTCCCTCGAGGACGAGGACCCGGAGCAGGCCAACCAGATCCTCAATGAAGTCAGCCGCCTCTATGTCAGACAGAATGTCGAGCGCAGCTCGGCCGAGGCCGCACAACGGCTGGAGTTCCTGCGCTCGCAGCTACCGATGGTGCGCAAACAGCTGGAAGAGTCGGAAGTGGCGCTGAACAACTTCCAGACCAGCGCCAAGTCGGTGGACCTGAGCATCGAAACCAAAGGTGTGCTCGACCAGGTCGTCAAACTCGACTCGATGCTGTCGGAACTCAAGCTCAAGCGTGTGGAACTCGAGCGCCTCTACACCCGTGAACACCCGACCTATCGCAGCCTGATGAACCAGATGGCCCAACTGGAGCAACAGAAACAGGGCCTGCTGAAGAAAATCGAAGCCTTGCCCCTCACTCAACAGGAATTGCTGCGGCTGAACCGGGACATGCAGGTCACCAGCCAGACCTACACCCTGATGCTCAACAAGAGTCAGGAGCAGGACATTCTGCGGGCCGGCAGCATCGGTAACGTGCGGGTGATCGACAACGCCGACACCAACGTTGAAAAACCCGTCAAGCCGATGAAAAAGCTGATCGTGCTCGTTGCCACACTGATGGGCGCACTGGTGGCCGTCATCATCATCTTCGTCCGCCAGGCCTTCTATCGAGGCGTGGAAAGTGCCGAACTCATCGAAAACATCGGCATGCCGGTCTATGCCTCGCTCCCCTACTCCCGGCAGCAGGAGCGCCTGGACAAGCACCTGCAAAGCCGCTCCGCCAGCAAGGACTCCAGGCTGCTGAGCGTCGCGGAGCCGACCGAACTGGCCATCGAGTCTCTGCGCAGCCTGCGCACCAGCCTGCATTTCGCCATGCTTGAAGCGCGCAATAACGTGCTGATGATCTCCAGCCCGTCTCCGGGTGCTGGCAAATCGTTTGTCTCCAGCAACCTGGCGGCCATCATTGCCCAGACCGGCAAGCGAGTGCTGTTGATCGATGCCGACATGCGCAAGGGCTATCTGCACAAGGTCCTGGGCCTGCACCCCAAGCACGGGCTGTCCGACACTCTGGCTGCACGCCTGCCCTGCACCGAAGTCATCAACCACACCCGGATTCGCCATCTGGACTTCATTTCATGCGGTTTCGCAGCCCCCAACCCCTCGGAGCTGCTGATGCATGACAACTTCAACAAGGTACTCACCGAGCTTTCGCCACTCTACGACCTGATCCTGATCGATACGCCCCCCATCCTGGCCGTGACCGACGCCACCCTGGTAGGACGTCAGGCAGGCACCTGCCTGCTGGTCGCCCGCTTCGGCCTGACCACGATCAAGGAAGTGGAAGCCTGCAAGCGCCGGCTTGGCCAGAACGGAATCCTGATCAAGGGCGCCATCTTCAATGCGGTGGTGCGCAAGGCCTCAAGCTCCGATTACGACTGCGTCGCCTATGGGTACAACTACAACCCGGTTCACAAATGAAGGGGCAAGCCACCCCACGTCTTCACACCAAAAGGAGCTAATCATGGCCAGGACCATAGCAATGATGCAGCCGTACCTGTTTCCCTACCTGGGTTACTTCCAACTCATCGCCGCCGCCGATGTCTTCGTCCTGGGCGACGATCTGCAATATATCCGGGCAGGCTGGATCAACCGGAACAGGATCCTGAGCAACGGCGAAGCCAGATTGCTGACCTTCCCGCTGAAAAAGGCCCACTTTGAACTGCCGATCATGCAGCGTCAGCTGGTCGACAACTTCAATGAAGAGGCCAGCCGCCTCGTCAACCTGATTGCACAGAGTTACCGCAAGGCACCGTTCTTCTCTCAGGTGATGCCCTTGATCGAACGCCTGATCCGTTTTCCGCAACAGAACCTTGCCCTGTATACCGAACATTCCATACGCGAGTTGTGCGCCTACCTGCAGATCATCACGCCGATCCTGCGCGGCTCCGACCTGAAACTGGTGTCCTGCGTGGACAAACAGGACCGGGTCATCAATATCTCGCACCTGTTCTCGGCCACGACCTTTCTGAACCCGATCGGCGGCATGGAGCTGTACGACCGTGATCATTTCGCCCGCAACGGCTTGCTGATCCGTTTTTTCAGGATGAATCAGGTGACCTACAAACAGGGGGCCCACCCCTTCGTGGCCAACCTGTCGATCATCGACGTGCTGATGTTCAACAGCCTGGAACGTATCCAGGAACTGCTGACGCACTACAACGCCGATGAAGGTCTGGCGGCGAACGATCCTTATATCCAGATGGGGGCCGAAACGGTATCGACCCTGTCCCCACAACTGGCCGTGGAGTGACATCATGCCCACTTCCCATAGTCCGACCCGCTGGTACCTGATACAGACCAAACCCCGACAGGAAGCGCGAGCCCAGGAACACCTGCAACGCCAGCACTTCGAGTGCTATCGGCCACTGGCCACCGAAAAGCGCACGAACAAGGGCGAAGAAGAGCTGTTCCCCGGCTACCTGTTCATCCGCATGAATCAGGTGCATGACAACTGGTACCCGATCCGCTCGACACGCGGTGTCGCACGCATCGTCACGTTCGGCGGGCACCCGATCCCTGTGCAGGACCATCTGATCGAACAGATCCGCCAGCGTCTGCTGGCCCCCAGACCCAAGGCGGTCTTCACGCAGGGCGAACATGTCCGGGTCACGGCTGGTGGTTTCTGCGACGTCGAGGCGATTTTCCTGACTGTCGACGGCAACGAGCGTGCGGTGATTCTGCTCAACCTGCTGCAACGCCAGCAGAAAGTCGTCCTGCCCCTCAGCAGCCTGTCGCCGATGCAGGCCAGAGCCTGAGCCGGATTGCTGCCCCACTTCATCGCTTCCACGGTCTGCCCGGAACTTCATCATGATCAACCGAACCACGCTGGTGACGCTCACCTACGGTGACCGTTTCAACTACCTGCACACGCTGGTCAGTCGTTCTCTGGAAAGCCCTCAGATAGAGCGTGTCATCATCGTCAGCAATGCTTCCGTGTCGCCGCTTCACCTGCTGGAGAAAAAATGGCCCGGCCAGGTACAGGTCATCTCTCTGGCGCACAACACCGGGTCGGCCAATGGTTATTCGGTCGGTATCAAGGCCGCGCTGGATGCCGGTGCCGAGTACATCTGGCTGATGGACGACGACAACGCCCCGACCATCAATGCCATTGCCGTCCTGCACAAATACCTGCACCAGCGGGAAAACATCGATGGCCGGGACAGGACGGCGGTATTGGGGTTTCGTCCGACGCACCAGGCAGACATTGCGTCGGGTGTGCCCAATCGTTTCGCCATCCAGCGTCGCTCGAGCTTTTTCGGCTTTCATATCGCACAACTGCCCTACAAGATCTGGCGACGCCTGCCGTGGGGGCGACCTCAAGCCTTGCAGGGCAAGCCGCCGATGGTGCAGTTGCCGTTTGCGACCTATGGCGGTCTGCTGGCCCATCGCAGCCTGTATATGAAGATCGGCCTGCCTCTGGATGCGCTGAAACTCTATGCCGACGACAGCGAGTACACTTGGCGCATCACGGCCGGTGGCGGGCGAATCTTTCTGGTCCCCGAAGCCCTGCTCGATGACCTGGAGGACTCCTGGAACATCAAGGCACGCAGCAACAATGTCTATGAAAACTACCTGCTGGGCGGCTCCGACCTGCGGGCGTATTACGGTGCCCGCAACCAGGCCTGGTTCGACAAGAATGTCTGGGCGTCCTCTTCACTGCTCTACCGGCTCAATCGCTGGATATTCTTCTGCCTGCTCAGGGTGATTGCCCGGCGCTGCGATGCCGAACAACGCCTGAGCCTGATCGAGAAAGCCATACGCGACGGGGAAGCCGGCGTATTGGGCCTGAACAGGTTGTACCCGCTATGAAAATCCTGTTCATCAGCAGCCTTTATGCACCGGATATCGGCGGCGGTGCAGAAATCATCCTGCAACGCATGGTCGAAGGCCTGCAACAGCGGGGCTATAAAGTGACCGTCCTGAGCACAACCGCCAAGGCCGGGCTGCACATGGATGCGGTCAATCAGGTCAAGGTCTATCGCGCAGGCCTGCATAACACGTACTGGCACTTCACGGCACAACGCCCGGGTCGTCTGGCCCGGCTGGGCTGGCACCTGCGCGACCGCTACAACCCCGGCATGCGGGACTATGTAAAGCGCGTCATCGAACTGGAACAGCCGGACCTGGTGATGTGCCATAACCTCACCGGCTGGTCGGTATCGGCCTGGGACGAAATCACCCAGGCCGGTCTTCCGATCGTTCAGGTCCTGCACGACATGTACCTGCTCTGCCCGAGCAGCACCATGTTCAAGAAAGGCCATAGCTGCCAGCGTCAGTGTGGGCTTTGCCTGCGTTTTCGCACCGGCCATGAGCAGCGTTCCGCGCAAGTGGACACGGTCGTCGGTGTCAGTCGCTTTCTGCTCGACAGCGTGCAGGCGCAAGGCTATTTCAGGAACGCCAGAAGCCAGGTCGTGTACAACGCCAGCCCGTTTGCGGCCATGGAAACGACAGCCGTACCGCCGCTGCCCGATGCGCCCCTGCGCTTCGGTTATATCGGCACCCTGTCGGAGACCAAGGGGGTCGGCTGGCTGATCGAGCAGTTCCAGCACTTGCCGTTCAACGCCACCCTGCAGATTGCCGGGCGCGGACAGCTCAACGACGAGCAAAGGTTCAAGGCCATGGTCACCTCGAAGAACATCAGCTTTGTCGGTTACCAGAACCCCGGCACCTTCTATGAACAGATCGATGTCGCCATCGTGCCCTCTCTGTGGAATGAGCCCTTCGGCATGGTCGCCGTGGAAGCCTGCGCCCATTCGCGTCCGGTCATTGCCAGTCGCATGGGCGGTTTGACGGAAATCATCGAGGATCAGGTCAATGGCTTGCTGTGCAGCCCCGACGACCCGGACTCACTGGGAGTGGCCATGCTCAAGCTGCATCAGCAGCCCGGCTTGCTGGCCCGTCTCGGAGCGCAGGCACGGGGCAGTGTCCGCGACTTTCTGAGCCTGGACCGGATGCTGGACCAGTATGAAAGCCTTCTGATTCAAACCCTGCAGGACAGGACGGCATCGCCCCGGCCACAGGCCTTGCCCGATACCGCGTAACGACACCGAGCAGTGACCTCCATCGGCCCGTGCCCCCACTGAGCAAGCGCTCCGGACCGTGCCTCTTCATTGAGACAACCCATGTCAAAAACCCCTGCATCCTGTTGGAGAACACTGTTGCTGGTTTTTCTGCCGTGGCTGCTTCTGATCCGCATCGCACAAAGCGAAGAGACCTTCATCATCGGTGTCGACACTCACTTGATGAATGAAAACAGCGCATCGGCCCGGGTCTTGAGACTGCTGGAGGACGCCGGAGTCAATTCGGTCAGGGACGACGCCTACTGGACCACGGTAGAACCCAGACGCGGCCTGATGCGTATCGACCCCGCCTGGCGGGAATACCTGAGCAAGGCTCAGGAACACAACCTGCGGCCCCTGCTGGTATTGGGTTATGGAAGCCCGCTCTACGAAAACTATGCAAAACCCCGTCAGCCGCCGGTCAGTCAGGCTTTTGGCAACTACACCGAGTTTGTCACCCGGGAATTGGCCGGCAGTGTCGACTTCTATGAAATCTGGAATGAGTGGGACCGGGAAAACCCGATCGATGCCTGGGCCACCAAGGACTACAGCAATCTGATCGAGGAAACCGCTGGCCGCATTCGTCGACAGAACCAGCCCGTCACGATACTGGCCGGGGCCGTGACCAGTCTGGGCATCGACCTTGGCTTCGCCGACAGGTTGATCCAGAACGGCCTCCTGAATCAGGTCGACGGGCTGTCATTGCATCCTTATGTGCATTGCCGTCATGAGGAGCGGCACACGCCCGAGCGCTGGATCGCCTGGCTGCGCTGGATCAATGCGGACCTCCGGACCCTTGCCGCCCGCCCCGTCCCGATGTACCTGACCGAAATGGGCTGGCCGACCAATACCGGCCAGTGCGGTGTCAGCGAACAGACCCAGGCCGCCTTTCTGGCCCGCAGCTTTTTCCTGGCCCGGACCCTGCCGGACATCAAGGGCCTGTGGTGGTACGGGCTGATCGACAGCGGCAAGGACAAGAGCGATCCCCGGCAGAACTTCGGCCTGCTCAATCAGGACATGACCTTGAAACCGTCCTACCGGACGCTCAAGGCCATCAGCAATACCTTGCGGGAATACCGCTATGACGCTGAAAAAAGCCGTGAGCTCGATAGCACCTACCTGCTCAGGTTCACCAGAGGCGCAGAGCAGATCCTGGTGGCCTGGACGACAGGCATTCCCAGGCTTAGCCATGTAGAAGCCAGCAGCATGCAGCACGGAAACGTGCAAATGATCGACAGTGGACAACCCGAGAAGGGGTTGTTCGAAACAGACATTGCCTGGAGTTGCAATGACGCCCGTTGCTCGGCCCAGGTGCCGATCGACGAATTCCCCAAAATCATCAATCTGGGCACGCGGCCCGCGCTATTCGCGCATGAGGCCCGCTGACTCATGGCCTTTGACAGTTCGCAGCGCATGGAAAGCGAACTCGAATAACCCACTCTCTTGCAGGATGCTCGTAATGATTTTTATCAATGCCCGGTTTCTGACCCAGGACATAGGCGGGGTTCAGCGCTTTGCAGAACAGTTATGCCTTGCGCTCAAGAAAATACGCAGCGACCTGATCTTTGTCGCCCCTCACGGAATCAAGATGCATGAAAGCGCCCAGGCACTCGACGTACGCTGCATCGGCCGCAACACCGGTCATCTCTGGGAACAGATCGACTTGCCACTCTACCTGCGTCGCCAGGGTTCTCCCCTGCTGATGTCCACCTGCAACACCGGTCCGATGCTGTACAGCAACCAGATTGCGACCCATCACGACATTACCTATGCACGCTTCCCGCAAAGCTACACATGGCTGTTCAGAACGGTGTACCGGATCATCACGCCGATCATGCTGTCGCGCATCAAGACCCTGGTGACCAGCAGCCGTTTCTCCAGAGGCGAAATTGCCCGTTTCTATGGCTTTCCCGAAAAGAAAATCCTGATACTGCCCGCTGCGGTCAGTGAGTCGTTCACACCGGACCCGCCCGCGGAAGATCCCGGAAAATACCTGCTGGCCGTGTCTTCGCCCAGTGCCCACAAGAACTTCAACCGGATGATCCAGGCGTTCATGAGCCTGCGCGGTCACGAGGATGTTCAACTGCATATCGTCGGGGGAGCGCACAGCATATTCTCGGACCCCGACCTGCAACGTCTGGCGTGCCGGGATCCGCGTATCCGCTTTCTGGGACGGCTCAGCGATGCCGAACTGATCAGGCAGTATCAGGGAGCCACGGCGTTCGTCTTTCCGTCGATGTATGAAGGCTTCGGTATTCCGCCGCTGGAAGCCCAGGCCTGTGGTTGTCCGGTCCTGGCCGCCAATGCGGCTTCGATTCCGGAAGTTCTGCAAGCCAGCGCCCTGTATTTCGACCCGCAGGATACAAGCCACATCGCCGCCGCCATGCATCGGATGCTGATCGATGCGCCCTTGCGCCAGACCCTGCGCCAGCAAGGTCTGGCCAACGTGGCCCGTTTTTCGTGGGACAGCTCGGCACAGCGTCTTTCACAACGGCTCGATGCCCTGCTGGGGATGTGCAATCAGCGGGCAGGCACCGCCGATGCGCTCACCGAGTCGTCAGGCAAACATTAAACAACTGCCACGCCAAGACGCGACAGGAGTGCGCCTGAAGTAGAGCGAGCGTATACGCAAGGAATCTCCATGAGAATTGCTATTGTTCATGACTGGCTGGTGACCTATGCCGGTGCCGAACGCGTGCTGGCTTCACTGATCAATGTCTGGCCCGAGGCCGACCTGTTTGCCGTCATCGATTTTCTGAGCGATCAGGATCGCGCTCATCTGGGCGGCAAGAAAGCCAGCACCACCTTTATCCAGAACCTGCCGGGGGCCAGGACCCGATACCAGCGCTACCTGCCCTTGATGCCGCTGGCCATCGAGCAACTGGACCTGTCGGGCTACGACCTGATCATCAGCAGCAGTCATGCCGTGGCCAAGGGCGTACTCAGCGGGCCGGATCAGTTACACATCAGTTATATCCATTCGCCGATTCGCTACGCCTGGGACTTGCAACACCAATACCTTCAGGAGTCGGGCCTGGACAAGGGCCTCAAGGGCAAGCTGGCCCGTCTGGTGCTGCACTACATACGCCTGTGGGATCAACGCACGTCAACGGGCGTCGATGAGTTCATCGCCAACTCCCGCTTCATCGGTGCCCGGATCCGCAAGGCCTATCGCCGGGAGTCCACCGTGATCTACCCGCCGGTGGACACACAGCACTTCACGGTCCGGGAAGGCCCCCGCCAGAATTACTACTTCACCGCCTCACGCATGGTGCCCTACAAACGCTTGCCCATGATTATCGAAGCCTTTGCGGCCATGCCGGACAAGCCGCTGATCGTGGTCGGCGACGGCCCGGACATGGCCAAGGCGCAAGCCATCGCCCGACAGGCCCCCAATGTGCGGCTACTGGGGTTTCAGCCTGCCGCTGTCCTGCTTGAGCACATGCGTGCAGCCAGGGCTTTCGTGTTCGCCGCCGAAGAGGATTTCGGCATCAGCCCGGTAGAGGCCCAGGCCTGTGGTACGCCGGTGATCGCCTTCGGCAAGGGCGGCGTGCTGGAAACCGTTCGCGGGCTGGACCATCCGCAACCGACCGGCGTGTTCTATCGACAGCAGAATGCCCCATCACTGATCGCGGCGATCACCGAGTTCGAGGCCGCCCAATCGAGGATCAGCGACCTGGCTTGCCGCAGCAACGCCGAACGCTTTTCGACGCGCCGCTTCGAGCAGGAAATCATGGCCTTCGTCGAGAGCCGTCTGGGCGACACGAACCTGATACAGCGCCCCACGCACTACTGGCGCAATCAGAGCCTGGTCAACAGCGAACTGCCGTCCCGAGTCGTTCCCATCGAATCCGCTTGAACGAGCACCCGACATGCGCATCCCGGCTCGCGGCATCCTGCATGCCCATCAATCGGCATTATCCGTGTTACATCGCCTGCTGGACCTGACTGTCATTGTGCTGGTCGGCTATTGGCAAAGCCTGCAACAACCGGCAGCCAGTACCGCGGAAACCTGGCTTCAGATCATTCTGGCGGTCCTGGTTTTTCACTGGATCAGCGAATTCCATCAACTCTATGGTTCATGGCGCGGCGAGCGCATCCTGCGCGAGCTGACCAAGGTCTTCAATTACTGGGCCCTGACGTTCGTCATTCTCCTGTCCGTGGATTACCTGCTGTTCAGCCGGGCCCGGATGCCCGATAACGCCCACATGACCTGGTTTGCCCTGGTGCTGGCCATCTTGTGCAGCTACCGGCTGTTGATCCGCAGGCTCCTGCACGGCTTGCGCCGTCACGGTTTCAATACCCGGCGGGTGGCGATTGTCGGGACCGGCCAGGTCGGCGCACGGCTGGCCCAGTCGATTTCCAGTGCTCCCTGGATGGGCCTGAACCTGCTGGGCTTCTATGACTCACAGCCGCAACAGATGGACCTTGGGCAGCGGGTGCCGGTCCTGGGCAATCTGGAACAGTTGATCGACGATGCCCGCGCCGGCCGGGTCGACAAGGTCTACATCACGCTGGCGTTCAGCGCCGAACCTCATCTGCGTGAACTCATCACCGGCTTGAGCGACACCACGGTGTCGGTGTACCTGATCCCGGATGTGTTCATGTTCGAGTTGCTGCATGCCCGCAGCGAAAGCATCAATGGTCTGGCCAGCATCAGCATTTTCGACTCGCCCATGGACGGCGCCTGGAGCCTGGTCAAGCGGGCCGAGGATATTCTGTTATCGAGCGTCATTCTGGTGGTGATCGCGCTGCCCATGCTGCTGATCGCCATTGCCATCAAGCTGACCTCCCGGGGGCCGATCCTGTTTCGTCAGCGTCGCTACGGCCTGGACGGACGCCCGATCATGGTCTGGAAGTTTCGCAGCATGAATGTCCAGGAAAACGGCTCCATCGTGCTACAGGCCAGCCGCAACGATAGCCGGGTCACGCCTCTGGGAGCCTTTCTGCGGCGAACATCCCTCGATGAGCTGCCGCAGTTCTTCAATGTGCTGCGCGGCGACATGTCCATCGTCGGCCCGCGTCCTCATGCCGTGGCGCACAACGAGCAATACCGCAAGCAAGTCAGTGGTTACATGCTGCGCCACAAGGTCAAGCCGGGCATTACCGGCTGGGCACAGATCAATGGCTGGCGCGGCGAAACCGACACGCTGGACAAGATGCAGAAACGGGTCGAGTTCGACCTTGAATACATCGAACACTGGTCTGTCTGGCTGGACCTCAAGATCATCCTGCTGACGTTGTTCAAAGGTTTCCTGAACAAGAACGCCTTCTGAACGATTCAACAAACCCTGCCCAAGACATCAAGGTTCCGGAACACCGCGTCCGGAGGGAGGTGCGTGCGCGCGAATACAGAGAACTCACGGATAAAGGTTGGAAAGGGATGCAATGAAATCATCGTGGTGCCAGACGCACCTTCAGTAAGGAACACTCATATGAATCGAAACCTGGTTGTTGTGCTGCTCTCCAGTCTGATATTGCATGGCTGTGCGTTTGCCCCCGGCCAACACATGACGCCCGACGATATCACCACGGACGACCCGAATGGCCCCAAGGCCCAACTGGTCGATATCACCCCCCAGAGCCTGCTGAAACAGCAGCAACGCATCGCCTCCGATACGCTGCCGCTGCCCGCCGAACTGCTGAACTACAAGACCCCGGAATACAAGGTCGGCCCGGGCGACACCTTGCTGGTGACCGTCTTCGAGCACCCGGAACTGACGGCTCCGGGCTCACAGGACCAGCTCGACGCCAACACGCGGGAAGTGCTGAGCGACGGTACGCTGTTCTTCCCTTATGTCGGCCGGATCAGGGCCGGTGGCAGAACGGTCAGCCAGATTCGCGAGCAACTGCGCATGGGGCTGGCTCCGCAATACACCGAGGTCAAGGTTGATGTGAAAGTGCTGCGCTACAACAGCCAGCGCGTGCTGCTCTCGGGCTCGTTCAAGACCCCGGGCCCACAATCGATCACCAACATCCCCCTGAGCCTGGTGCAGGCGGTCAGCACGGCCGGTATCGATCTGACCGACGCCAACCTGGCCGGCCTGACCCTCAGGCGCGATGGCCAGGACTATCTGATCGATATCGACTCGCTCAACCGCAAGGGTTCGCAACTGAGCAGGATCTACCTCAAGGACGGCGATTACCTGCACTTGAACAGCAACTCCAAGAACAAGATCTATGTGCTGGGCGAAGTGCGTAACCCGCAGGTCATTTCCTTCGGCACCACCAGCGTGACGCTGCTTGAAGCCCTGGGCAACTCCGGCGGATTGAGCCCGGAAAGCGCCGATGGCGACGCGGTGTACGTGATTCGCGGTGTCGAGAACCAGGCCAGTGCCGTCTCCACGGTCTATCACCTCAATGCCGAAAAACCCACGGCCTACCTGCTCGCCCGGCAGTTTGAACTGCAGGCTCAGGATGTGGTGTTCGTCGGCCCTGCCAATATCACCCGCTGGAGCCGCTTCATCAGTCAACTGCTGGGCTCGGCCAGCGTGGTCCAGACAGGCGCCGCCTTCAGGAATTGAAGCGCACGCCCGAAAACATCCCTGCATCGTTCCCGTGCGGGGATTTTTTTGGCCGGCAACTGTTGCCACAGCAACACCGGATCAACACCTGACTGTCGATCCAGCACCAACGATGCCTGAACAGTACAGCCACCAGAAAATAAATCCTTTAATTTCAAACAGTTAAAAAATATAAAGACTGGCATGCATGCTGCTTTGCAAGCATACGCTTATCGCTAGGAATCCCCCCGCATGCAGGTCGTTTCGCTTTCAGGCAGTCCCTCACCCACATCCCGCTCCGGTGTCGTCCTGGCACACGCCAGCCGCTGGCTTGAGCATCAGGGCGTCGAAGTCACGACGCTGCGCATCCGCGACTTCAAGGCTGAAGAGCTTCTTTTCGCCCAATTCGACAGCCCGCAGGTACAGGCCTTCATCGAAGCCGTCAGACAGGCCGACGGCCTCCTGATCGGTACACCGGTCTACAAGGCCTCGTTTTCCGGTGCCCTCAAGACCCTGCTGGATCTGCTTCCCGAGCGTGCGCTGCACGGCAAGGTGGTCCTGCCTCTGGCAACCGGTGGCAGCATCGCCCATATGCTGGCCGTGGATTACGCCCTCAAACCGGTTCTTTCGGCCTTGAAATCCCAGGAAGTCCTGCACGGTATCTTTGCCATCGACAGCCAGATCAGCTACAGCGATAACGCGCTGGGAGGCGATCTGGATGACGTGCTCACCGAACGGTTGCGTGAAGGGCTGGAGCATTTCCTGCTCGGCCTGCAACACCGGTTGCAGGCACGTAACAGACAGAACGGCGGGCATTTGCAACTGGCGCTGTAAAACCTCAGCGTTCCAGGATCAGCGGATACAGCGAGGCCACCAGCAAGATCGCCATCAGCCCGTTGAACAGCCGCAGGCGCAACGGGTCACGCAGAACGTTGCGCAGCAAACTGCCAAACCCGGCCCAGATACCGACGCTGGGCAGATTGATCAGGGCGAACACGGAAGAAATGATCAGCACATTGGTGAAATAGCCTTCCATGGGCGTATAGGTGCTGATTGCCCCGATGGCCATGACCCAGGCCTTGGGATTGACCCACTGGAACAAGGCCGCGCCGAGAAAACCCAGCGGCTCACTCCTGTTTTCATCGGTGTCGGACGCAGGTCCCGACGTCGCGATTTTCCAGGCCAGGTACAGCAGGTAGGCAGCCCCCACATAACGCAGCACGGTATAGAGCAGCGGCCAGGCCTTGAACAGACCGCCCAGACCCAGACCGACTGCCACCACCAACACGAAAAAGCCGATACTGATCCCCGCCATGTGCGGGAGGCTGCGTCTGAAACCGAAGTTCACGCCTGAAGCCAGCAGCATCATGTTGTTCGGGCCAGGGGTTACGGAGGTGACGAACGCAAACAAGGCGAACGCCAGCAGCAGGTCAAAAGAGAGGGGCATCAAGCTGTCCAGGGAAGAGTAAAATCAGGCGCTCACCCTATCGGAGCACGGCCTGTAAACACATGGACAGTGACTGAAACTTTTACCAGTACAGTTCTACAAAAAATCAACTTCAAGAATACTGTTACGTTTCATTCAACCGCGACGATCTTCCTGAAAAGAACCGCGATCCACGCTGATTTCACCGGCTTTATCGAACTCACGGACCTGTTGAATCTGCGGGTCGGCCATCAATTGCGCCTTGCGGACCTGATACTCATCGAACGACAGACCACGGCGGTTCAAGTCTTCCAGAGCCAACTGATGAGTCTCTTCAGCCGTGTAAGGGCGCAACTCGACCGCATGATGGGTGGAGCAGCCAGCCATCAGCACGACACTGAAAAACACGACAAGACCCAGCGCAAAGACATGATTCATGGGAGCCTCCAGACTGGCTCGTTTTCGGGAATGAACAAAGGTTAATCCCCGGCTCCCTCTGGCAAAAATCATCCGTCTTGATAGTGGCTATCGACTGTTCTGGAGTATTCGATCAATACATCTCGAAGCGCATGGGCCGCCGCCGACAGTTTGTGATCGGCGAGCATCATCAGACCGATGCGGCGCTCGATACGAGGCTCGACCAGAGCGATGCAGCGTGCGCCCAGCTCCTGCATCTGCTCGATACACAGCGCAGGCACCGCACTGACACCCAGGCCATTGGCGACCATACGCCCGATAGTCGCCAGTTGATGGCTCTCAAAGGCCACCGACAGCTTGCCGTGTTGCGCATGAACCGCCTGTTCCAGCAACAGACGCACGGCCGAAGGGCGTTGCAGGGCGATAAAGTCTTCCTGCAACAGCTCGCGCCAGGTCACCTGGGTGCGATCCGCCAGCGGAGAATCCACCGCAACCACAGCGACGAAACGGTCCATATAGAACGGTGTGAACAGCAGAGAACTGCTCGACTCAGGCTCGAACCCGATGCCCAGTTCGACACGACGATGGCGCACCATTTCCACAACCTGCTCGTTGATCACGTCATGCACGGCCACGTTGACCCGAGGATAGCGCCCGCGAAACACCTTCAACGCCCCCGGCAACAGATTGCCCGCGAACGAAGGCATGGCCGCCACCGAGACCTTGCCCATCTGCAGGGTGAAACGTTGCCGCAGCAGCTCTTCGGTATTGTCCCAGTCGGCCAGCAACTGACGCGCCAGGGGCAGCAGGGTTTCCCCTTCCGGCGTCAGGCTGACCGAGCGTGTGGTGCGCGTGAGCAACGGGCCACCCAGGTCTTCTTCGAGGCTCTTGATCGTCAGGCTCAAGGCCGGTTGCGAAAGATGCAGCCGCTCCCCGGCCTGGGCAAAGCTCAGGTAGTGGGCCACCGCCAGAAACGCCCGAAGCTGCTTGACGTTCATATATTTACTTTTCTTATCAATTGATCAGAAAAACAAAATTAACAAATCACTGATGCAGAGAGAAGATGCAGGCACAACGGTCCTTGTCGATCAACAATAAAAAAGGCGGTTCATCATGGCTGGACTCGACAAACGTGTCGCGACCTATGAAGAGGCCCTTGCCGGGCTGACCGATGACATGACAGTGCTGTGCGGCGGCTTTGGTCTGTGCGGCATTCCGGAAAACCTCATTGCGCAGATCAGGCGCATGGGCATCAAAGGCCTGACGGTCGTTTCCAACAACTGCGGCGTCGATGGTTTTGGTCTGGGCATCCTGCTCGAAGACCGCCAGATCCGCAAAATGATCTCCTCCTATGTCGGTGAAAACGCGCTCTTCGAGCGCCAGTTGCTCAGCGGCGAACTGGAAGTCGAACTCACCCCGCAAGGCACCCTGGCGGAAAAGCTCCGGGCAGGCGGCGCGGGCATTCCCGCGTTCTACACCGCCACCGGCTATGGCACCCCCGTGGCCGAAGGCAAGGAAACCCGCCAGTTCAACGGTCGCCATGTGATTCTGGAAGAAGCCATCACCGGCGACTTCGCCCTCGTCAAAGGCTGGAAAGCCGATCACTTCGGTAACGTGATCTATCGCCACACTGCGCAGAACTTCAATCCGGTGGTTGCCACGGCCGGGAAGATCACCGTGGTCGAAGTCGAGGAAATCGTCGAGCCCGGCGTACTGCTGCCCTCCCAGATTCACACCCCCGGCATTTATGTCGACCGGGTGATCGTGGGCACCTTCGAGAAGCGCATCGAAAAGCGCACCCTCAAGCAGTCCTGAACCGACCCTGTTTCCGGGCGCCTTCCGAAACGGACAGCGGCCTACAACAACAAAGAGATTTCAGACCATGGCACTTTCCCGCGAACAAATGGCCCAGCGTGTCGCCCGTGAACTGAAGGACGGCTACTACGTCAACCTGGGCATCGGCATTCCGACACTGGTCGCCAACTATGTCCCGGACAATATCGACGTGATGCTGCAATCGGAAAACGGCCTGTTGGGCATGGGGGAATTTCCCACCGAGGAAACCCTTGATGCCGACATGATCAATGCCGGTAAACAGACCGTGACCGCACGCATCGGCGCGTCGATCTTCGACTCGGCCGCCTCCTTCGCCATGATCCGTGGCGGTCATGTGGACCTGACCGTACTGGGGGCCTTTGAGGTGGATGTGGAAGGCAACATCGCTTCGTGGATGATCCCCGGCAAGCTGGTCAAGGGCATGGGCGGTGCGATGGATCTGGTGGCCGGAGCCGACAACATCATCGTCACCATGACCCATGCCTCCAAGGAGGGCGAGTCCAAGCTGTTGCCTCAGTGCAGCCTGCCACTGACCGGAGCGGGCTGTATCCGCCGCGTACTGACCGACCTTGCGTACCTGGAAATCGAAAACGGTGCATTCATCCTGCGTGAGCGTGCGCCGGGGGTGAGCGTGGAAGAGATCGTCGCCAAGACAGCAGGCAAGCTGATCGTGCCGGATGACGTGATCGAAATGACGTTCTGAGTATTGAGTTCGCTCTCGCGCAACAGACAAAAACAAGTGGAACCGGATCGGGCGGCGATCCGCTTATCCGGGAAGGCATTTTTCTGACAACACAGAATCTGTGACTGTGCAGCCCCTTCCCGGATAAACCCGGTCCCACAGTGCTCGCGAAAACCCGTCAATAAATCCACACCTGCCTTTCTATAAAAATAATCAGAGGTAATCCCCACGTGGCCACTCACATCGAAGAAAGCCGCTCCGCCCGCTTTGCCCTGCGCTGCGCCGCCTGGGCCGAACGCTGGTTCCCTGACTCATGGGTATTCGCCGCCCTGGCGGTGGTCATCGTCACCCTAGCGACACTGGCCATGGGCGCCAGACCGGCTGAAACCGCCAAGGCCTTTGGCGACGGTTTCTGGAGCCTGATTCCCTTCACCATGCAAATGGCGTTCGTGGTCATCGGCGGTTATGTGGTGGCCAGCTCCCCCCCTGCCGTACGCCTGATCGACAGGCTGGCCCGCATCCCTCGCAACGGTCGCTCCGCAGTGGCCTGGGTCGCCCTGATCTCCATGCTGGCGTCGCTGCTGAACTGGGGGTTGTCGTTGGTGTTCGGCGGGTTGCTGGTACGTGCCCTCGCCCGCCGCACCGATCTGCACATGGACTATCGCGCCGCGGGTGCTGCGGCCTATCTGGGTCTGGGTGCGGTCTGGGCGCTGGGGCTGTCCTCTTCCGCCGCACAGCTGCAAGCCAACCCCGGCAGCCTGCCGCCTTCGATCCTGGCAATCACCGGCGTGATCCCCTTCACTGAAACCATCTTCCTCTGGCAGTCAGGCGTCATGCTGGCGGCACTGGTGGTCATTTCCCTGATCGTCGCCTACGCCACAGCCCCCGGCCCCAACACCGCCAGGGATGCCAAGGCGTGCGGCGTGGACCCGGCGTTCAACCTGCCGCCCTTGCCGCAACGTTCCCGCCCCGGCGAATGGCTGGAATACAGCCCGCTGCTGATCATTCTGATGGTCCTGCTGGGAGCCGGCTGGCTGTTCAACGAGTTTTCGACCAAACCGGCGATCACCGCGATTTCCGGGCTGAACACCTACAACTTCCTGTTCATCATGCTCGGTGCGCTCCTGCACTGGCGTCCGCGCAGCTTTCTGGATGCCGTGGCCCGTGCCGTGCCCACCACGACCGGCGTGCTGATCCAGTTTCCGCTCTATGGCTCGATCGCCGCCTTGCTGACCACCGTCAAGGGCGGCGATGCCCAGACACTGGCCCACCATATCTCGACCTTCTTCACCAGCATCGCCACCCATGACACCTATGCCGTGCTGATGGGCATCTACTCGGCGGTGCTGGGGTTCTTCATTCCCTCGGGTGGCGGCAAATGGATCATCGAAGCCCCTTATGTGATGCAGGTGGCCAATGAACTGCAATATCACCTTGGCTGGGCCGTGCAGATCTACAACGCCGCCGAGGCCCTGCCCAATCTGATCAACCCGTTCTACATGCTGCCGCTGCTGGGCGTGCTGGGGTTGAAGGCCCGGGACCTGATCGGCTTCTCGTTCGTGCAATTGCTGGTGCATACGCCGCTGGTGCTGATTCTGCTCTGGGCGCTCGGCACGACGCTGGCCTATACCCCGCCGATGATGCCGTGACCGGTCAAACGGTGGAGGCAGGCAGACAGTCCCCGTAGTCGGCCCCTGCCACCAGGCTCAGCAACTGACGCAACTCATGAGCCCGCTCTGTCCCCAGAGCGGTTTCATAGCAGCGCTGGGCCTGTTCCCACAGCGCCTGGGACTGAAGCAGTTTATCGACACCACTCTGGGTCAGGCGTACCCGGCGACTGCGTCTGTCGTCGGGGTCCACCTCGACCGCGACAAAGCCTTCACGCTCCAGCGGCTTGAGGTTCTGGGCAAGGGCCGAACGGTCCAGCACCAGTAAAAAGGCCAGCTCGGTCATGCTCAGGGCCTGGTTACGGGCAACCTGCATGAGGATCGAACGCTGGGTCGAGCGTAAACCGCACGGCGCCATCATTGCGTCGTACAACTGACAGATACGTCGACTCGCCCGACGCAGGCTGGTCGCGTGGCACATCACCTGGGCGGGGATCTGCAAACCTTCCGGGATACGCAGCACGGCGGGCTGGGCCGTTCTTTCGTTCATAAGAGCTCCGGTGCAGGTGCACATACGCTGTGTGGCTTGAAAAAGCGTAATGCTGGCATATCCCCGCAGGTTCAGACAGGGTCAGAGCACGGAAAGTGGCGTTTTCCTGCGTTCAATCAAATGAATAGTCCCTTTCGACCTTGCAGACTCGCGTCGTAAAGGCCCGATACCAGCTGGCCCGCCCCTGTTGACGCACGTCAGCATGCTCGGCATGGTGTTTCCATGCCTGGATGGCCTGCTCATCCGACCAGTAGGAAACGGTAATCCCCAGACCGTCTTCTCCTCGGGTCGACTCCATTCCCAGAAACCCTCGCTGCTCCCTGGCCAGCTCAACCATTCTGTGCGCGGCCTGCTCGTAATCACCGGCACCTTGTGCCGTCCGCAGGGAGGTAAAGATCACGGCGTAATAAGGCGTTGCAAAGCGAGCAGCGATCATGAGCCGCAGGCCTGGACAAAGGCTGCAACCAGCGCTGGTACTCGCCCTTCCAGGGCTGCCCGCTCAGGCTGGAACAGCGTGGCGACAAAAAAGGGATGGTCTTGTAACTCGATACACCGGACATCCCCTTCCGGCCCTCGCCCACTGGCCCTCAACGTATCGCCGAATATCGCAGCTTCCAGCTCGGGCCGCAGGCCATACCGGCATCGGTAGCGCTCTGCGATTTCATGCATTCCGTAGGCTTGCGCAATCACGGAGCCTGGGACCAGATGGATGCTGTCAGTGGTTTCGACCAGCGAACAACTCAAGGGCGTAATGATGGCGTTGAGCGCATCCGGTGATGTTTCGACATGCTCGGCATCCACCCATCCCAGGCCGTTGCGCGCATATTCGATCAAGGCATGCTGGAACCCGCCACAAGTGCCCAGAAAAGGAGTCTGCTGCTCCCGGGCCCGGCGGATGGCGGTCAATGCACCCTGCATGTCCCGATAGGGGCTGGCCGGAACACACCATATGCCGTCGAAACCGGCGAGCACGCTCCCGTCCCCGATATCCGGTGTCGGCAGCCATTGAAACCGCACCTCACAGTTTGCCGTATCGGCGGCCATGTCCAGCGCCAGCGGGATCGCTCGATGCGCCGGTACATCCGCATCGAAATCCCCCACCAGAGCGATTTGCAGTGTTTTACCCTTCCCCTCGGACATTCCCGTGCACTCCCCTCAATCCCGTGTTGGCGGGACTATAGTCGTGCACGGGCACCATCAGAATTGGCACTCAGGCAAGCATTCAATGCCAATCTGCAATATTGAAAACGACCCGTCAGGCATGGACAGGCGTCAGCACCGGCTGCCCGGAGAAGAAGGCCAGCAGGTTCTTGTTGACCATCAGCACCATGTCTTCCGAGGCTTCGGGCGACAGGCCGCCGACATGAGGGGTCAGCACCACATTGTCGAGAGTCTTGAAGACGTCCGGGACTTGCGGCTCATCGTCAAAAACGTCCAGAGCCGCGCCCGCAATCTGGTTGTGTTGCAGGGCCGCGACCAGTGCTTCGGTGTCGACGACACTGGCACGGGCGATGTTCACCAGATAGCCTTGCGGCCCCAGTGCCTCTAGAACCCGGGCATCGACCAGATGGCGGGTGCCATTGCCGCCCGGTGTCGCAATGATCAGAAAGTCCGAAGATGCCGCCAGCTCGAGCGCCGTCGCGTACCACAGGTAATCCACATCATTGCGTGCCCTGCGGTTGTGATACTGGATGGACATGCCGAATGCCTCGGCACGCCTGGCGATGGCCAGACCGACCGCTCCCAGACCGATGATCCCCAGACGCTTGCCGCCAAATGACGGGCAGGTGCGCTTGCGCCATTCGCTGCGTCGCACCGAGGCATCGGCCTGGGGAATATCCCGGACGATGGCCAGCAACAAGGCCATGGTGTGATCCGCCACGGTCGGCGCATTGACCCCGGCGCCATTGGTCACGGTAATTCCACGGGCTTCGGCGGCCGGCAGGTCGACGTTTTCATAACCGGCGCCCGAGACACAGATGATTTTCAGATTCGGCAGTGCGTCCATTTCTTCGGCAAAGAAGCCCAGGGGGCCGCGAGTCAGGATCGCGTTGATTTCCTGGCCATGAGCAGCAATGGCTTCGGCACGCAAAGCAGGCGTGGGCGCACGGATCAGGCGAAAGCCGCTGCTTTCCAGAATCGGCAAATACTCGTTAACGCTCTCGACCAGCACCAGTACCGTCGTCATGCAGCCTCCCCCACCGTCATCAAAAGACCGACAATAACGCGATTGGGCCGGCTTGTGCAGCGCCTCTTGAAGGCTCAAGCCGAGACACGCTCCTTCTTGGCCTTGTACATCGCCTCGTCCGCGTATCTGAACAGCTGCGCCAGATCAGTGGCATGATCCGGGTAGTGGGCAATGCCGATGCTGGATGAGACCGGCCAGAAATCCCCCTCCAGCACCACCGGCTCGCTGAGGGCATGGCGAATCTTGTCCGCCACAAGCGTCGCGTCGTCCAGTGAAACGATACGGTCCAGCAACACGACAAATTCGTCGCCACCGATACGGGCCACCGTGTCGGAATCGCGCACGCAGGACTTGAGTCGTCGTGCCACCTCCTGCAGAAGCACATCGCCTGCGGCATGCCCCAGGGTGTCGTTGACCTGCTTGAACTTGTCCAGATCGAGGTACAGCACCGCCAGACATTCACTGTGCCGATAAGCCCGGTCAATGGCACTTTGCAGACGGTCCTGCAAGAGCATGCGATTGGGAAGGCGCGTCAGGGGATCGTACTGCGCCATGACCTGCAAACGCTCATGAAGTTGCTTGCGCTCGATGGCCGCCGCCACCTGACTGGAGACGAATTGCAACAATTCCTGATCCTGTACCGAGTAGGCCAGACTCTGTATATCGCCCTTGACCATCAGCGCTCCGATGGTGCCGCTGGGTGAGTTGAGCGGAACGCCCAGCCAGGGCAAGCCATCGGGCGTTGTCAGGCGGGCCAGTGACTCGGGCAACGCACTCCGGTTGTGGAATCCGAACAGAAGGCCCTGCCCGGTGCGGGCAATTTCCTGAGCAACCGCCTCAACGGCGGCATCATTCTGCTCATCGACATGGTAGGCAAAGGACAGCCGTTCGTGGCTCGGGTCATACAACGACACCGAAAAGTTCCGGGCCGGCAGCAGGTCGCCAATGATGTGGTGAATGTCCCGGAACAGGCAGTGCAAGTCCTCGGTGTTGTTGGCCGCTTCGGAAATCTCGAACAGCGCCAGACGCAGCGAGTCCGCCCGCTTGAGTTCGGTAATGTCACGGGCGACAGCGATACGCAACCGGTCCACTTCCGACCAGCGTGCTGACCACATGATGTGCACCACACGCCCGCTCTTGTGCAGGTAACGATTCTCGAAATGCAGTTTGGGGTTGCCGTCCATGATGTCCCGGGCAGCCGCCAGAGTGCGGGCGCGATCTTCGGGGTGGACCAGGCAAAGCATTTGCGTGCCGATCAACTCTTGGGCGGTATAACCGAAGATCCGCTCACAGGCTGCGCTGACATAGACATAGCGTCCCTCTGTGTCTACGACGCAAATAGCGTCCATGAGCATATCGACGAAACCCACCAGAGCCCTGTACGTGTTGGTTTCCATATAAAACGCCTGGAAAGAGGGACATTCACACAGTGGACTCATTTACCGGACAGACTGGGCGGTATCTGAGGCTTCATAGTGCCTAAATACATGGCTTTCAGCCATCTTTCTGTGCTGAATACGACACTTATGTGCGACATGACCGGTCACAGGGCGACAGACGGTTTGCGGCGCCTCACGAATGCTTCATGCTGTGCCTTGTCGCAACTCATCCTGCAAACAAGGAATAAGCAGATCATGCAAGGATTTTCCAAGAAGCCCCTGGCCAGCCTGCTGGCCGCTGCAATCATGGCCGGCGCGTTACTGGCGCCGGGCCTGGCACCGGCGGCCGAAGCGCCGGGCAAGGTGATCAGTGAAAAGAACGGCCTGCCCTGGCCGGCCGTCATTGCGCATCGCGGGGCGTCGTACGATGCGCCGGAAGAAACCATCCCGGCCTACACTCTGGCACGGGACCTGGGCGCGGACTATCTGGAAATGGACATTCAGCGCACCAAGGACGGGGTACTGATTGCCCTGCATGACGACACGCTCGAACGCACGACCAATATCGCGAAGGTCTATCCCAAGCGCAGCAAGGACCCGGTCAGCAGCTTCACGCTGGCCGAGCTCAAGGAGCTGGACGCCGGCACCTGGTTCAACAAGGCCTACCCTTCACGTGCCCGTGACAGCTATGTCGGCCTGCAGATTCTGACCCTGGATGAAGTGATCGACATCGCCGAAGGCGGCACGAACAAGCCGGGGCTGTATATCGAGACCAAGGTCCCCAGCCAGTTTCCGGGCATCGAAGGCGATCTCAGGAGGGCACTGGCCAAACGTGGCTGGCTCAACCCGCGCCCGGCGGCTGCGCCTGGCAATGTGAACGTCGCCCACATGCCGGGCCGTGTGGTGTTGCAGACCTTCGACAAGTCCAGCCTGATGCTGCTGCAGAAGGAAATGCCCAAGGTTCCAAAGGTGCTGTTGCTATGGATCGGTGAAGGCTCGATAGAGCCGAAATCCAGTGTTCCCTTCAAGGATTCCGGGTTCAAGGACAAGGCCAGCTATTACGCTGCACAGGAAATCAAATCCCAGGAAGAGTTCGTGGCCTGGATCGACTGGGCCAAGGCCCATGGTGCCATCGGCACCGGCCCGTCCTCGCAGCTCACCGATGGTGGCGACCAGAGCTACATGGACCTGGTCAAACCCTGGATGAACAACCTGACCCACGATAAAGGCATGCTGGTTCACCCCTACACCGTGGATGAAGCCGTGGACTTCAAGAAAATCAGCACCGACGGTGCCGATGGCTTCTTCACCAACCGGACTCCGGAACTGCTCAAGTTCTACGGTCGGCCAGCCAGGGACAGCATCGATACGATCCTGAAACGCAGCGGGTATTGATCGATACACGGGCCGCGTCAATGAACGCGGCCCGTGCCAACACCATCAGAAATCGATGGTGCCCGACAACTTGAGGGTTCGAGGCTCGCCCTGGGTCAGGTAGCCCCCGTTGGCAGACGCCCAATAGTCCTTGTTCGCCAGGTTCTCGACATTGGCACGCAAAGTGACGTCTTTCTGTGCCACGTTGAAGGTGTAACGTGCGCCCAGGTCGAAACGGTTCCAGGTCGGAATGCTCAAGGTGTTGGCCGCATCGACATATTGACCGCCCGTACGCAACATCCGGGCGTTGAGTGCCGCCCCCTGAATACCCGGGATATCCCAGTCGACACCCGCGTTGAACTGGAAAGTCGGCACGCCGATGGCTTCGTTACCGTCATTGGTCCCCCCCTGGGTTCCGCGCAGTTCGGAGTCCATCAGGGTCAGGCCAGCCAGCAGACGCAATCCGCTGACGGGTTCACCGAACACGTTCATCTCCACACCACGGTTGCGCTGTTCGCCATCACGCACATAGCGGCTGGTCGTACCGTCCGTTACCTGATAGCCATCGGCAGGTCGCTCGATCCGGTAAACACCCAGGCTGGCGCCGAAAGTGCCCATGTCCAGTTTCACACCCGCTTCGATCTGCTTGGAGCGTGCCGGCGGAAAAACCTCGCCCGGGTTGACTGTCACCGTGCTCGGCGCAGTTGGACCTTGTGCCAGACCTTCGATGCGGTTGGCATAGAAGGACACATAGCGCCAAGGCTTGAAGACCAGACCATAAACCGGCGTAGTGATCGACTCATCGTAGACCGAGGTACGGGTCCCGGTGCCGTAGGCGTAGCCCTGCACACGCAGTTCCTGACGACGCAGGCCAGCCGTCAGCAACAGACGATCGTCGAAGAAGCCCAGCGTGTCGGAGAAGGCCGCGCTGCGTATCCGGTTCTTGCCAGTGATGCCCGGATCACTCAGGTCGCCACCGGGAGTACCGTCCAGCGCAGGGCGGGTCGAGGAAGCCTGATTGTAGAGATTGCCGCTGACACTGCCGCTGCTAAACACATAGGCGCTGCGTTGTTCTGCCCAGATGCCGGCCAGGCCGAAATTGAGCTTGTGACTGACCGGACCGGTCTGAAGCTTGCCATTGATCCCGGCCATGACCGTTGTGTTGTCTTCATCATGAGGAATGAAAGAAGGCGACACCGTAGTGGTACCCGCTGCATCCGTGATCGTGGGCGAGCCATAGACGCCCACTTCGCGGGTGTGTTTGGCACCGGCCGCGGCATAGAGCGTCCAGTCTTCATTGAGGTCATATTCGGCACGGGTCATGCCGAAAGTGTCCTCGGTTTCGGTGTAGGTCCAGCTTGGCGCGTAGTTGGTATCGGCATCCGGAGCATGGGGAACGCTGGTCAGACCGCTGCCGACAAATACGGTGTTGCGACTGCGGTTGACCCGTTGTTTCTGGTAGGCGAAGTCACCCGAAATACGGAAATCGTCACCCCGGTAATCCAGCCCGAGGGAGAACAGCTTGCTGCGATGTTCTTCGTCCTCAACACCGGTTTCGCCTTCGCGCTGAGCCAGATTCAGACGCGCACCAAAGCGGTTGTCTTCCCCGAAACGCTGACCGATATCCAGATGCTGACCGATTCGGCCATCGGAACTGATATCCGTGGTAAAGCGCCGGGTCGGAGTATCCTGTGCCCGCTTGGGTTGCAGGTTGACCCCTCCTCCGATGCCCGAGCCTGAAGGCGTCACGCCATTGATAAAGGCATTAGGGCCCTTGAACACTTCCACCCGCTCCAGTGCATCCGTGGAAATGATCTGCCTGGGCAGGACGCCATACAGGCCATTGTAGGAAATGTCATCACTGTTCAACGGCAAGCCACGGATCACAAAAATCTGCGAGGCATTGGCATACCCTGACGACTGACGTACCGACGCATCATTAAGCAATACGTCGCCGATATCTTCCGCCTGCTGGTCTTCAATCAACTGTTCGGTGTAGCTGGTCATGCTGAACGGCACATCCATGATGTCCGCATTGCCCAGCACGCCAAGCTGACCGCCCCTGGCGACCTGGCCGCCGGCATAAGCGGGAGGCAGAGCATCGGGATCGGCCTTCTCCGCATTGATGGCGGTTTCGCCCAGCACGACGGTGTCATCCTGCGTTGAGGTGGCCGTATCGGCAGCCCATACGGGAATGCTCAAGGAGCAAGCCAGTGCCAGCAAAGTAAGGCGATAGGGAAACGGAGTCGCGTTCATTGAAGTGTCCTGCAGACAAGAGAAATGAAGTCAGTGCCTCCCTCATGGATGTGACCGACCATAATATGCCGAATGAAATACTATCAGACGCATTTAGCAATGATTATCAATTAATTGTACAAAACCCGACAAAGTTCCATCTTTACGACGAAATGCCATCACGGAGGAGAGTGTCGCGAACAGCAAGCAGCGAAATGACAGGGCTGGACAGACACTGAAAGACTTCACCGGCGACCTTGTGTCGACTCTCGTGTAAGCTCGTGCGCTGTTGGTTACCCCATCGAGAGGCTTATGCAGTCCAACTTCCGACGCTCGACTCTGGCAACACTGCGTGGTTTCGCTCTTTCGGGCGATGCGCTGACCATTGTTCCTTCTGCCGCTGACTATCGGCGTTGTCTGCTGGAAATGATCGCTTCTGCCACCCGGCGCATCTACATCATCGCCCTGTACCTGCAACAGGACGAAGCCGGTCAGGAAATTCTCGACGCCCTGTATGCCGCCAAGGCTGCGCGTCCCGAGCTGGACGTCGTGGTGCTGGTGGACTGGTTTCGCGCCCAGAGAGGGCTGATCGGAGCCGGTCGCCAGGCGGGAAACTCGGCCTGGTATCAGGCGCAGAATCTGGAATACGAGCACGAAGTGCCGATCCATGGCGTGCCGGTACAGACTCGCGAGCTGTTCGGCGTGCTGCACCTCAAGGGCAGCGTGATCGACGACTGTGTGATCTACAGCGGCGCCAGCATCAATAACGTCTATCTGCACAAGCTCGACAAGTACCGTCTGGACCGTTATCACCTGATCCGGAACGCGCCGCTGGCGGATGCGTTCACAGGCATGGTGCAACGTGAAATCCTGCCCTCTGCGGCCGTACACCGCCTGGACCTGCAATCACCGCCCTCCTCCCGCAGCCTGCGCGGCGAGATCCGGGCCTTTCGCAGCCACCTCAAACGTTCAGCCTATGACACCTCGTCCGGTGACAGGGAAAACGGCGAGCTGCGTATTGTCCCGTTGCTGGGCGTCGGCCCGCGCAACCCGCTCAACCGCACCATTTGCGAGTTGATCGCCGCCAGCAAGACGCAACTGACGATCTGCACCCCCTATTTCAACCTGCCGATGGCTGTGAAACGGGAAATCAATCGCGCCCTCAAGCGCGGTGTGACCGTCGACATCATCATCGGCGACAAGACCGCCAACGACTTCTTCATTCCTCCCGAAGAGCCGTTCAAGGTCATCTCGGCACTGCCCTACCTGTATGAAATCAGCCTGCGTCGCTTCGCCCAGAAGCACAGGAAGGCCATCGCCCAGCAGCGCCTGAACCTTCACCTGTGGAAGCACGGCGACAACACCTTCCACCTCAAGGGGGTCTGGGTCGATGAGCGCTATACCTTGCTGACCGGCAATAACCTGAACCCGCGCGCCTTCAACCTGGACCTGGAAAACGGCCTGCTGATCGATGACCCCAAGGCTCAATGGAGTGCACCGCGACAGGCCGAAATCGAGCAGTTGATGCGCAATACCCGAAGGGTCGGCCAGTACGATGAACTGGACACCCTGGCCGACTACCCCGAAGGCGTCAGCAAGTTTCTGCGCCGGGTCAGCCGGGTCAAGGTCGAACGGTTGCTGTATCGGATATTGTGAGACGGGTACGACTGTAGGAGCCAATTCATTCGCGAGACGTCATTGAAGCCTATAGGGTTTCTTCAGCTTCACGGGCCTTTCGCGAATGAATTCGCTCCTACAGTTTGTTGCGCGACAGGCTTACCCTGCCAAGGCAATCAACTGCTGACGCTGTGCATCGGTCAGCATCGGGCCGAATCCCGCGCCGGCGTTTTCCGCCATGTAGCGTGGGTTGCCAGTCCCCGGAATCACACAGGTCACTGCCGGGTTGGCCAGCAGAAACTTGAGCGCCAGCTGCGGCCAGCTGTTCACTTCTACCTGCGAGGTCCAGGCGGGCAAAGGTTTGTCCTTGAGCCGTGAAAGCAGGCCGCCACCGCCGAAGGGCCGGTTGCAGATCACCGCCACACCACGCTCCCGGCACAGCGGCAGCAGTCGCTTCTCGGCGTCCCGATCATCCAACGCATAATTGATCTGCAGAAAATCCAGCGGCTCGGCCTTGAGCACCGCCTCGACATCGTCATAAGCGGATGACGTGTAATGGCTGATGCCGATGTAACGAATGCGGCCCTGCTCCTTCCACTCCCGCAGGGTCGGCAGGTGCGCTTTCCAGTCCACCAGATTATGGATCTGCATCAGGTCGATGCGCTCGGTCTGCAACAGTCTGAAGGACTCCTCCATCTGTGCAATGCCCTCCTTGCGCCCGCGGGTCCAGACCTTGGTCGCCAGAAAGGCAGGCGAACGCGGCTCATGAATGGACAGCAACTCACCGGTGGTCTGCTCGGCCCGCCCATACATGGGGGAACTGTCGATGACACTGCCACCCGCCTCGAACAAGGCATCGAGCACCGCCCGCAACTGTTTGTATGCCGGGCTTGAGGTCGCCACATCAAAACCGCGATAGGTGCCCAACCCGACCACGGGCAAGGGTTCATTGCTGGAAGGAATGGCTCGGGTCAGCATGGTCCTGCCTCCGTGCGTCAGTTTCGGGGGGAGTGCCGAGGGCGATGTGGGTGAAAGAATCGTCGGCGGCCTTTCGTTCCCCGCCGCGCTGTCGAAGGCCAGGGCCGCCGTGACCCCGGCCGCCAGGGTGAGCAGTTTTCGACGTGTCAAACCGATGGATGAGGTCATGAAGTTCTCCTCGTCATCCGGCAAGCCCGGGCCATGGTCCGGCATGCTGGCCCGTGTCCTTGCCGGTTAAACCCCAAAGCCTAGTCGATGCTCGTCAGCCCGCATGACTGATGACACTGTGCGGCTGCTCCCGAAGGATGTCGTACTCGGCAGCAGGGCGGGCATGGGCATCCCGGCTCTTGATCAACAGCCATTGTTGCTGATCGCCACGGCCCTTGAGACGGGTACGCAACAAGGTCCAGCCGCCCGTCAGTTTCTCCCCCTGCAATGAGAATTCGAGCCTGCCCTGCCGAAACGCTTCATGGGGATCGCTGTGAGGTAGCCAGACGCCACGGTCCCAGACGATCACATCTCCGGCCCCATACTGCCCCTCGGGAATACGACCTTCAAACCCGGCGTAGTCCAGCGAGTGATCCGCCACTTCAATAGCCAGCCGTTTTTGCGCAGGGTCCAGGCTTGGCCCCCTGGGCACCGCCCAGCTCTTGAGCACACCGTCGAGTTCCAGCCGGAAATCGTAATGCAGGGTGCGGGCAGCGTGTTTCTGGATGACGAAGTTCAAGGTCTGATTCTCTTGGCATACGCCATGGTCTCCGTAAAAAACGACAGGCCCGGGAAAGCAAAGTTTCGACATCGGGACAAACGCACTCAGACGGCTTCAGCCCTTATATTCAATTCAGATATAAAAATATGGATTTACGTTCTTTTACGGAATAAATCAGAGTCTTTATAAAGTCCTGCACCCGAGCACTGTTCGTCAGCTGTCTGCAAGGCAACAGTTGGCGCTGTCAGTTTTCAACACTGCCTGATCTTTCCAAGGACTTGTCATGAACGTTTTCTGGTTTCTTCCGACCCACGGCGATGGTCATTTTCTGGGTACGACCAAGGGTGCCCGTCCAGTCACGCTCAATTACCTGAAGCAAGTGGCGCAGGCAGCCGACGATCTGGGTTATCACGGTGTGTTGATCCCGACCGGTCGCTCCTGCGAAGACTCCTGGGTCATCGCATCGGCACTGGTGCCGCTGACCGAACGCCTGAAGTTTCTGGTGGCCATTCGTCCGGGCATCATTTCTCCGACCGTGTCGGCGCGTATGGCCGCCACGCTGGACCGTCTCTCCGGCGGCCGTCTGCTGATCAACGTGGTCACCGGTGGCGACCCGGACGAGAACCGTGGCGATGGCAGCTTCCTGGACCACAGCGAGCGTTATGAAGTCAGCGACGAGTTCCTGCAGATCTGGCGTCGTGTGCTGCAAGGCGAGGCCGTGGATTTCGAGGGCAAGCATCTGCGTGTGCAGAACGCCAAGGCGCTGTATCCGCCGATCCAGAAACCCTACCCGCCGCTGTATTTTGGTGGTTCTTCCGACGCCGCCCACGATCTGGCCGCCGAGCAGGTGGATGTCTACCTGACCTGGGGCGAACCACCGGCCGCCGTGGCCCAGAAGCTGGCCGATGTCCGCGAGCGTGCAGCGCGCAAGGGTCGTACCGTGAAGTTCGGGATTCGCCTGCATGTGATCGTACGCGAAACCAGCGAAGAAGCCTGGCAGGCCGCCAACACCTTGATCGAGCATATCAGCGACGAAACCATCGCCACAGCCCAGAAGTCCTTCGCCCGCTTCGACTCCGAAGGCCAGCGTCGCATGGCAGCCCTGCATGACGGGCGTCGCGACAACCTGGAAATCGCGCCCAACCTGTGGGCCGGTGTCGGTCTGGTGCGTGGCGGTGCCGGTACTGCACTGGTGGGCAATCCGCAGGAAGTGGCGGCCCGCATCAAGGAGTACGCAGACCTGGGCATCGAGAGCTTCATTTTCTCCGGCTACCCCCACCTGGAAGAAGCCTATCGCTTCGCCGAACTGGTCTTCCCGTTGCTGCCCGAACCTTATGCCAGCCTGGCCGGTCGCGGCATTACCAACCTCACTGGCCCGTTTGGCGAAATGATTGCCAACGATCTGCCACCGCAGGCCAAGTGATGGCCGTGCAACTGCTGACCTTGCCGCCATCACCGGCACTGGCGACCTCGATCCGGGCGACCGCCCAGGTGTTCGAGGACCCGAAATCCAGGGATCTGCTCGCCCATGTGCAGCAGGTCGCCCCCAGCGATGCCAGTGTGCTGGTCGTTGGGGAAACCGGCACTGGCAAGGAACTGGTTGCACGTCACATCCACGCACTCAGTACCCGCCGCGACAAACCCTTCGTGGCGGTCAACTGCGGGGCTCTCTCCGAATCCCTGATCGAGGCCGAACTGTTCGGCCACGAGAAAGGTGCCTTTACCGGTGCCCTCACAGCCAGGGCCGGATGGTTCGAGGAAGCCAATGGCGGCACGCTGTTTCTGGATGAAATCGGCGACCTGTCCATGCCGTTGCAGGTCAAGCTGCTGCGGGTACTGCAAGAGCGGGAGATTGTGCGGCTCGGATCACGCAAGAGCACGCCCGTCGACGTGCGGGTACTGGCCGCCACCAATGTCCATCTGGAAAAGGCCATCAATGCCGGGTATTTCCGTGAGGATCTGTATTACCGGCTGAATGTGGTCACGCTGGACTTGAGCCCGCTGCGAGAACGAACGGGCGATATCCTGCCTCTGGCGCGGCATTTCATCGAGGTCTACAGCCAGCGTTTGCAGCATGGTCCGATCCAGATCAGCCCCGAGGCCGAACTCAAGCTCAAGAGCTACACCTGGCCGGGCAATATTCGCGAGCTGGAAAACGTCATCCACCACACCTTGCTGGTTTGCCGTAACGGCATCATTCAGCACGAAGACCTGCGCCTGTCGAACCTGAAGATCGAGCGTCAGGTGGAAGCGCCGAAAGGTGGCGAGTCGGCCGAAGAGCTGCTGGAGCATGCCTTTCAAAAGCTGTTCGAGGAGCAGGCCGGAGCCCTGCATGAAAAGGTCGAGGATGCACTGTTCAGGGCGGCCTATCGCTTCTGCCACCACAATCAGGTGCACACTGCCAACCTGCTCGGGCTGACCCGCAATGTCACCCGCGCCCACTTGATCAGGATAGGCGCGCTGGCCGTCAACAAGCGTCGGCCTGGCGAAAGCCTGCAAGGCGACAGGATGCTGCACCTGTCGGTCTAGGCATTCAAAACAAGGTCGACAATCGCAGGGCCAGAGCCTTGGCCTGACTCGCCACGTCCGTGACTGACGTACTTTCCCACCACAAGCCTCGCAATGGCGGCCCCATGGCAAACAGACGCGACGAGCAGTGCCCGTGAGCATCCTGCACGGCACCGCCGGTGTCGGCGGCAATCCCCAGCGCCAATGGCCCCGGCCGGATCAGGCCCCGTGCCAGCAATTGCCTTGGCAAGGCCCGGTCGACCCGGCGCCAGTCATATTCGATGCCCGTGGAATTGATCAAGGCATCGCCCGGCACCAGCGATGAGTGACTCTGGCCCCGGTGCCGGATCTGAATCTGGACCTGCCCCGAAGCCAGGGGTTGTACACCTTGCAGGGACGCTGCCTGGATGGTCAGACGCCCTTCCTGCACCAGATCAGCCAGCAACGCGGCACTCGGCGGTGGCGAGCGGTGATGATGGCTTTCCCACCAGGGCCGCACATGCCTGACGAACTGCCGCCGCTGACGGTCGGATGCCTGACTCCACAGCCGACCGATATTGGCCCGCACCGTGTCCAGCGGTGCCTGCCAGTCAATACCGCTCTCGATCGCCAGCTCACACTGCTCGCGCACTTTGCGAACCAGCTGGCGGGTGCTGCGAATACTGTGATCCTGCTCGAGAAAATCCGCCCACTCCGGCGGCTGGCGACGCACATGAGGCAGCAGACCATGGCGGGAAAACACCCGGATCGGCCCTCGGTGCCCGGCTTGCTGCAAGGACACCACCGCATCGACCATGGTCAGGCCTGAACCGATGATCAACACCGTGGAGCGAGGATCGAGACGACGCATGACCTCGACATCCCACGGGTCGAGCGCCGCTGCATTGAGGCCGTTGGAATGATGCTGCGGGGTGCGGGAAGCCGCGAACATGCCTGTGGCCAGGACTGCCAGACGGCTCTGCAACTCACGCCCGTCGGACAGGGTGGCCGTTACGCCTGAATCGCCGGTCGACAGATCGACCACTTCGGCCCGGACATGCTCGACGCTGGAGCCGTGAACCTCTCCGACAGCCTGAGCCTCCCGCAACCGTTGTTGCACATAGAGCCCGAAAATACCGCGCGGCGGAAACAGTCCGGACACCGGGGCCGATTGTTCCTGCGACTCGGGCCAGCCACCCTCGGCCAGATAATCGGTCAGCCACTGGGTCAAGTCATCGGTGTTGTCCGGATCGACACTCATGCGCGCAGCGTTGCCATTGAGGGTATGCCCCGGCTCGGTCGCGCTGTAGGCCTCTCCCCTGCCCAGTTCGGACCGGGGCTCAACGATCAGGATCCGCCGCATGCCGGGCAGACGCAGCAACTGGACGGCCAGCATGCTGCCACTCAGGCCACCGCCGATAATCAGCACATCGGCTGCGTCAGGCCGGATCTTGTCGTCGAACATCGCATATCGCCTCGGGCTGGTGGTTATGAAAATCCTTGTCTACAGCACCACATTGCGTACAAAACGCAAGGTAACGTCACCTTCATTACGATAACTGTGCGGCTGGTTGCTGGGGAACATGAAAAATTCACCCGGACCGACCAGACGCGGCGGCTCATCTCCGGCAAAGGCGACGGTCAGTTCCCCCTCCACAACGTAGACCTGCTCGCTCCAGCCTTCGGGATCGGCCTCGGACGCGTAGACATCACCCGGCTCAAGGCTGAACTCCCACAGTTCGACTTCACGTCTGGCAAGCGCCTTGGCCAGCAGCACCGCCTTGCTGCCGGGCATGCCAGCCCAGGCCAGTTCGTTGATGCGGCTGTGATCGGCCAGTTCAGGGGCCTGGATCAGGTCACTGAAAGCGACCTCCAGTGCCTCGGCCACCCGGTCCAGGGTCGCGAGGCTGACATTCTTCTCGCCAGCCTCGATCGCCACCAGCATGCGGCGGCTGACGCCGGACTTTTCCGCTAGCGCCGTCTGGCTCAGGCCTGCCGAGTTGCGCAAGCGCCGGACGTTTTGGCTGACATGTTGCAGCACTGGCGCACGCTGGGCATTTTCTTTGTGCATGATATTGCTCACTCGAACCCTTTGCGCATTATACTGCCCACCTTTGGCGACGCATTGTGTGGCGTGCGCCCCTTGCATGCAAGGCTTTAAACAGCCCGGAAACCCTCATGACTTCCATTCGCCGGATGCCCCGCGTCAGTAAAGCAGAAGCGATCCTGATCCTGATCACTGTCCTGTGGGGCGGCACATTCCTGCTGGTCCAGCACGCACTGACCGTCAGCGGCCCGATGTTCTTCGTAGGGCTGCGCTTTGCGGCGGCGGCCGCCATCGTCACGCTGTTCTCCATGAACATCATGCGCGACCTGACCCTGCTCGAATTCAAGGCCGGTGTGTTCATCGGCACCTCGATCATGCTCGGCTACGGCTTGCAGACCATCGGCCTGCAAACCATTCCCAGCAGCCAGTCGGCGTTCATCACCGCCTTGTATGTCCCCTGCGTGCCATTGCTGCAATGGCTGGTGCTGGGCCGTCGTCCCGGCCTGATGCCCAGCCTGGGCATTGCCCTGGCCTTCACCGGACTCATCTTGCTGTCCGGTCCCGAAGGTGCATCGTTGCAGTTCAGTCCGGGCGAGATCGCGACCATCATCAGCGCCGTGGCGATTTCGGCCGAAATCATTCTGATCAGTGCCTACGCCGGCAAGGTCAACGTGCGCCGGGTCACGGTGGTCCAGCTGGCAACGGCCTCGTTCCTGGCTTTCCTGATGATCGTCCCCACCGGCGAAAGCCTGCCGGGCTTCTCCTGGCTGTTGGTGGGCAGCGCCGTGGGACTGGGCGCAATGAGCGCCGTGATCCAGGTCGCCATGAACTGGGCACAGAAAAGCGTCTCACCCACTCGTGCAACCGTGATCTATGCCGGTGAACCGGTGTGGGCCGGGATTGCCGGACGGCTGGCGGGCGAACGCTTGCCGGGCATTGCCCTGTTGGGAGCGGCGCTGATTGTGGTCGGCGTGATCGTCAGCGAGATCAAGACACGCACCCGATCAGAGATCAAAGCTCAGGATTCGGAAGAGGACGTCCTGCAAAAAATGGACTGAGCCAGAGGCTTCGCGGACATTTTTTGTAGGAAATTTCAGCGACCATGCGTTTGGTAATGCGACGTCTGGCACGTATGATGCTTGACATTTCCCCGCAGATTAGAAGCCTATGTCCCTGATAGTTCTACTGCTTCTGCCTTTCATCGGCAGCTGTCTGGCGGCATTGTTGCCCCACAATGCACGTAACGCTGAATCCCTGCTCGCAGGCATGATCGCCCTGATCGGTGCCGTGCAGGTTGCGTTGTGGTTCCCGCAGATCGCCCACGGCGGCGTGATTCGCGAAGAGTATTCCTGGCTGCCCAGCCTGGGGCTGAACTTCGTCCTGCGCATGGACGGCTTTGCCTGGATGTTTTCGATGATGGTCCTGGGCATCGGCACGCTGGTGTCGCTGTACGCCCGCTATTACATGTCGCCGGACGATCCGGTCCCGCGTTTTTTTGCATTCTTCCTGGCCTTCATGGGGGCCATGCTCGGGCTGGTGATCTCCGGCAACCTGATTCAGATCGTCTTTTTCTGGGAACTGACCAGCCTGTTCTCATTCTTACTGATCGGCTACTGGCACCACCGCTCCGATGCCCGCCGGGGTGCCTATATGGCGCTGATGGTCACGGGCGCAGGCGGACTGGCGTTGCTGGTCGGCGTCCTGCTGCTGGGCCATGTGGTGGGCAGCTATGACCTGGACCGTGTACTGGCCTCGGGCGAAGCCATCCGCTCACACGCCCTGTATCCCGTGCTGCTGACCCTGATCCTGATCGGCGCGCTGAGCAAAAGCGCACAGTTTCCGTTTCAGTTCTGGCTGCCCCATGCCATGGCAGCGCCCACACCGGTTTCGGCCTATCTGCACTCGGCCACCATGGTCAAGGCCGGGGTCTTTCTGTTGGCCCGCCTGTGGCCGGCCCTGTCCGGCACCGAGCAATGGTTCTGGATCGTCAGCGGTGCCGGGGCCTGCACCCTGATACTCGGTGCCTATTCCGCCATTTTCCAGAATGACCTCAAGGGCCTGCTGGCGTACTCGACCATCAGTCACCTGGGGCTGATTACCCTGCTGCTGGGCCTGAACAGCCCGCTGGCGGCTGTCGCGGCGGTGTTCCATATCCTCAACCACGCCACGTTCAAGGCCTCATTGTTCATGGCCGCCGGGATCATCGACCATGAAAGCGGCACCCGCGACATCCGGCGCCTGAGCGGGCTGGTCAGGCTGATCCCTTACACCGCGACCCTGGCGATGGTGGCCAGTGCGTCCATGGCCGGGGTGCCGTTGCTCAACGGCTTCCTGTCCAAGGAAATGTTCTTCGCCGAGACGGTGTTCATTTCTGCCACGGCCTGGGTGGAGCTGGCACTGCCCATCATCGCCACACTCGCCGGTGCCTTCAGCGTGGCCTATTCGCTGCGTTTTACCGTGGATGTCTTTTTCGGCCCGACGGCCAAGGACCTGCCCCTGCTGCCCCATGAACCGCCGCGCTGGATGCGGGCACCGGTGGAACTGCTGGTCATGACCTGCCTGGTGGTCGGCGTGTTCCCCGCGCAATCGGTCGCGCCCCTGCTGGCCGCCGCGGCCCAGCCGGTGGTGGGGGGCACCTTGCCCGAATACAGCCTTGCGATCTGGCATGGCTGGAACACCCCGATGGTCATGAGCCTGGTTGCACTGGCCGGGGGTACGCTCTTGTACCTGCTGCTGCGCAAGTCGTTACGGCAGGAGCGTTTTGTCGGTCCACCGCTGGTGTCGCGACTGAACGGCAAGCACCTGTTCGATCGCTGTCTGGTGGTGCTCATGCACTGGGCTCGCCGCTTTGAACGGCAGGTCAGCACCCGTCGCTTGCAACCGCAGTTATTCCTGCTGGTCCTGGCAGCCGCCCTGCTGGGTTTCATTCCGATGTATTTCAGCGGCCTGACCTGGGGCGACCGGCCGAAGATTCCAGGTTCGGGCGTGTTCGTCACCCTGTGGCTGATTGCGATTGCCTGCGCCCTTGGGGCCGCCTGGCAAGGCAAGTATCACCGCCTGGCCGCGCTGATCATGGTCAGCGTGTGCGGCCTGATGACCTGTATCACCTTTGTCTGGTTCTCGGCTCCGGATCTGGCGCTGACCCAGCTGGTGGTGGAAGTGGTGACCACCGTGCTGATCCTGCTGGGGCTGCGCTGGCTGCCGCGACGCAACGAGGATGTCGCCCCGCTGGAAAGCACCCGTTTCAGTGCCCGCACCCGCCGCATTCGTGACTTGTCGCTGTCCGTCCTGGTCGGCGCGGGCATGGCCTTGCTGTCCTATGCCATGCTGACCCGCCAGACACCCAACGCGATTTCCTCGTTCTACCTGAGCCGGGCCTTGCCCGAGGGCGGCGGAACCAACGTGGTCAACGTGATGCTGGTGGACTTCCGGGGCTTCGATACGTTCGGCGAGATCACGGTCCTGGCCGCGGTGGCCCTGACGGTATTCGCCCTGCTGCGACGCTTCCGTCCGCCCAAGGAAAGTATCGCCCTGCCCGCCCAGCAGCGCCTGCTGGCAAGCGATGTGGTCACCGACCTGATCAACCCGCGCAGCGCGAGCGACACTGCCCTGGGCTTCATGATGGTGCCTGCAGTGCTGGTGCGCCTGCTGTTGCCTGTCGCCTTCGTGGTGTCGATGTACCTGTTCATGCGCGGCCACAACCAGCCGGGAGGCGGATTCGTCGCCGGGCTGGTGATGTCGGTGGCGTTCATCCTGCAATACATGGTGGCCGGCACTCAGTGGGTCGAAGCCCAGATGAGCCTGCGCCCCTTGCGCTGGATGGGCACGGGCCTGCTGTGTGCAATCGCCACGGGCCTGGGGTCCATCGCCCTGGGCTACCCGTTCATGACCACCCATACCGCCCATCTGCAATTGCCGATACTGGGGGACATTCATATCGCCAGCGCCCTGTTCTTTGATGTAGGTGTCTATGCCGTGGTCGTGGGCTCGACCCTGTTGATCCTCACCGCACTGGCTCACCAGGCGGTACGTAGCCATCGCCCGACGTCGTTGCCCAAACCGATTGCCACTCCGGCTGCCGACCCCGCGATCCCACAAGGAGCCGTCTGATGGAAGAAGTCATTGCCGTTGCCATCGGTGTACTCGCCGCCTCCGGTGTCTGGTTGATCCTGCGCCCCCGGACCTTTCAGGTCGTGATGGGGCTGTGCCTGCTGTCTTATGGCGTGAACCTGTTCATCTTCAGCATGGGCAGCCTGTTCATCGGCAAGGAGCCCATCATCAAGGACGGCATCCCTCAGGACCTGCTCAATTACACCGACCCCCTGCCCCAGGCCCTGGTGCTGACTGCCATCGTGATCAGCTTCGCCATGACCGCGTTGTTCCTGGTCGTCCTGCTGGCATCCCGAGGGCTGACCGGCACGGACCATGTCGATGGCCGGGAGCCCAAGGCATGAGCTGGATGAACCAACTGATCGTCGCGCCGATCCTGCTGCCTCTCGTGACCGCCGGGCTGATGCTCTGGCTGGGCGAGAGACACCGGCCACTCAAGGGGCGTATCAACCTGCTGTCCAGCATGCTGGGGCTCGGAATTTCCATCACCCTGCTCATGTGGGTGCAGCAGAACGGCCACTCAGGCTCCATCGGTGTCTACTTGCCGGGCAACTGGGAAGTGCCGTTCGGCATCGTGTTGGTGGTGGATCACCTGTCGGCGTTGATGCTGGTGCTGACCGGCATCATTGCCGTGTGTGCGCTGCTGTTCGCCCTGGCGCGCTGGGATCGGGCCGGAGCCAGCTTCCATGCCCTGTTCCAGATTCAGTTGATGGGACTGTACGGCGCCTTTCTGACGGCCGACCTGTTCAACCTGTTCGTGTTCTTCGAGGTTCTGCTGGCAGCTTCCTATGGCTTGATGCTGCATGGCTCCGGACGCGCCCGGGTCACGGCAGGCCTGCATTACATCTCGATCAACCTCCTGGCCTCCTCGCTGTTCCTGATTGGGGCCGCGCTGATCTATGGCGTAACAGGCACCCTGAACCTGGCCGATCTGGCGATCAAGATTCCGCAGGTCTCGGAGGCCGACCTGGGCCTGCTGCATGCCGGCGCTGCGATTCTGGCCACAGCGTTCCTGACCAAAGCCGGCATGTGGCCGCTGAACTTCTGGCTGGTGCCAGCCTATTCCGCCGCCAGCGCCCCGGTTGCCGCCATGTTCGCCATCATGACCAAGGTCGGCATCTACACCCTGCTGCGCCTCTGGACCCTGCTGTTTTCCGAACAGGCCGGACCCTCAGCCTTCTTCGGCGGCGACTGGCTGATCTATGGCGGCATGGCAACCATCGTTACCGCTGCCGTCGCCATCATCGCGGCCCAGCGACTGGAGCGCATGGCCAGCCTGAGTATCCTGGTGTCCGCTGGCATCCTGCTGTCGGCCATCGGTTTCGCCCAGCCGAGCCTGACGGCTGGCGCTCTGTTCTATCTGGTCAGCTCGACCCTGGCCTTGAGTGCCCTGTTCCTGCTGGGCGAGCTGATCGAGCGCTCACGCTCGGCCAACGAGATCCCTCTGGAAGAAGATGCGGATCAGTTGCCACGCAATATGGAATCGCTCAATCCGCCACCGGGCACCAACCTGGACGATGAACAGAAAGCCGTGGTCGGTCAGGTCATCCCCATGACCATGGCCTTTCTGGGCCTGAGTTTCATTGCCTGTGCGCTGCTGGTGATCGGCATGCCTCCGCTTTCGGGGTTCATTGGCAAACTGACCCTGCTCAGCGCCCTGCTCAATCCACTGGGACTGGATGTGGCCAATGACGCCACGATTTCTACCCAGGGCTGGATATTGATCGCCCTGCTGATCTTCTCCGGCGTGGCTTCGCTGATCGGCTTTTCCCGTCTCGGCACACAACGCTTCTGGACGCCGCTGGAAAGCCCTTCACCCTTGCTGCGTCGCAATGAATGCCTGCCCATCATCATTCTGCTGGGCCTGTGCATTGCCCTGACGATCAAGGCCGAGCCGCTGCTGCGTTACACCCAGGACACCGCAGCGGCCTTGCATCACCCCACGCAATACGTGCAATCGGTCATGGCGACACGCCCGGTACCGGGACCGACCAGCACACATGCCGTCTCGCAGGTGGAGCCATGATGAAATACTTCTTGCCCGCCCCGTGGCTTTCCCTGGCACTCTGGGCGTTGTGGCTGATGCTGAACCTCTCGGTAAGCCCGGGCACTGTGTTGCTGGGTGCCCTGTTCGGCTTTCTGGCTCCTCTGCTCATGGCACCCTTGCGGCCAATGCCCGTGCGCATCCGCAAACCGGGCACCATTCTCCGGTACGTTCTGCTGGTGGGCCGGGATACGCTGGTTTCCAATCTTCAGGTGTTCTGGTCGATCTGGAACCTCAAGCGTCGCCCGCCCCGCTCGGCGTTCGTCAAGGTACCGCTGGACCTGCGCGATCCCAACGGGCTGGCGGCACTGGCCATCGTCACGACGGTCGTGCCCGGCACCGTCTGGTCGGAGCTGGCGCTGGATCGCAGCCTGTTGCTGATGCATGTGTTCGACCTGGAAGACGAAGCGCAATTCATCGAGCATTTCAAGACCACCTATGAGCGCCCCTTGATGGAGATTTTCCAATGAGTGCCCTGCTCGACAATGCCATCCTGCTCAGCCTGTTCATCTTTTCTTTGGCGATGGTGTTCACGCTGATACGCCTGTTCAAGGGACCATCAGCCCAGGATCGCGTACTGGCGCTGGATTACCTGTACACCATCGGCATGCTGATGATGCTGGTGCTGGGCATTCGCTACATCAGCGACACCTATTTCGAGGCCGCCCTGCTGATCGCCCTGTTCGGCTTCGTCGGCTCCTTTGCCCTGGCCAAATTCCTGCTGCGCGGTGAGGTGATCGAATGACTGCATTGCAAGCCATCCCCTTCTGGGTTCAGGTCCTCACTTCGCTACTGCTGGTTGCCAGCAGCCTGCTCGCCTTGACGGGGGCTCTGGGCATTCTGTGCCTGAAGGACTTCTTTCAACGCATGCATCCACCGGCCCTGGCTTCCACCCTGGGGACCTGGTGCGTCGCACTGGCGTCGATCATCTACTTCTCGGCCCTGAAATCCGGGCCTGTGGCCCATGCCTGGCTGATTCCCATTCTGCTGGCCATCACCGTACCGGTCACCACCCTGCTGCTGGCCCGTACCGGACTGTTCCGCAAGCGCATGGCGGGTGAAGATGTGCCGCCGGAAGTCAGCAGCAGACGGCGGGAAGGCGAGTCAGCGGGGAGCTGACGGTCGCGGGTATCTTCGCGGGCGGCCCTGCTCGCGAAGACAAGGGTTCAGAGACTCGTTCCCTTCAGGCAAGAGACGAGCATGAAAACAGCCATCCCTCGGCTTCGATCACTCACTGGCCTTGAAGGTCAGCTCACCCTTGCGCCATTTGGCAGCCTTGCCGATCGCCGCCTTCAGAGGCTTGCTCAAACCACCCTGCAACTGTTCATGGGCCGCAAACACCATGAAGACGCCGTGGCCTTCCTTGAAGACAATACCGTGCCCTTCGGGAATATCGACATAGGCGTAATCGCCCAGTCCATAGACGGTGAACCTGATCTCGCGAAACTTCAGTTCAAACTTTCCACCTTCGCGGCTGGGCAGAACCGATGCACGAAAGTGATCACCGACCTTGAGCTCCAGGCGTGGCTTGTCATCCACCACCATCGCCGTTTCGGTATCGATTTCGGACATGTAGATGCCCTCCGGCGACTGCTCGGTGATGTAGACAAAACGTGACTGGAACTGCTTGACCAGCTGCGCCCGAAGATCACCGAGCACAAACAGAGAATGGGTATCCAGATTACTTACAGCCAAAGTACAAACCCCCGAACATGAAAATCAGGCTGCCTGACAGAACCAGGACAGTCAAAAAAGTAAAGCATCCTTACTTGCCGCTGAAACGGCTGAAATAGCGTGCGATGCGCTGCCACGACAGACGATGCGCCCTTGATCGTCCGCCCTTAGGGCAGGCGGGGGCGAATTCTACCGACACAGCCCATCCACGGGATATATACCTTTTGTACGGATAAATATCCGGGCAGGAAAAGGGGTAACGCCCGACGCTTCCGGGAAACCGGATCAAGGCCCTCGGGTCAGAACATTATCACTTGCCATCGGTTCAATAAAAGATCGAGCCACTGTCGACAGACAAGCATAGGCTCTGTACGAAAAGTCGGTGAGCGAAGGTCAGACAAGGCAAAAACAGGTGAGGAACGGTCGGAGTCGCGCTCGACTTGACTAGTTGTCAATGAGCATTCCGATCGGACTCGCGCACGAGCCTGTTTTTAACGCAGCATCACCGAGCGCAGCCACTTTTCGTACAGAGCCTAGAACTCTTGCCGCTTCCCGACACTCCGATACAAGACAGAGGCCACCCATAGAGGAAATGACATGGAACTGCCCACTCACTCATTACCCAACCTGTTCGCGCAGTTGGGGCTGGACACGGACGAAAATAGCATCCAGACATTCATTGCCAACCATTCACTGCCGGCCGATGTGAAACTGGTCGATGCCGAATTCTGGACGCCACAACAGGCACGCTTTCTGAAAGAGGAGCTTCGCGAAGATGCCGACTGGGCACCCGTCGTCGATGAGCTCAACGTGTTACTGCACAAGCGCCCCTGACTCAACCCCGTTCAATGCCGGTATCCGGGCTGCCCAACGTTCGGATACCGGACCCGGCCACCCGGCTCGGGGGCATGGACGAATACGGCATCGCTGATACTGCCGACGCGGCCGATAACCGCATTCCAGTGCGCAGAGCGATGGATGTAGCGCCAGCGCAGCAGACGCTCTTCATGCGCATCCAGGGTGTACTCACCGCCACGTGCATAACCGATCAGCTTGCAGGCGATCCCTTCGAGTTCCGGCACAAGCCGCAGGTCCGCCGTATCGGGAATCGGCTCGAACGGCACGCCCTCGTCACAGGCCAGCGCATGCATGATCCGCAGATGCACCCTCGACAGATGCCCGAACACCTGGCGGCGCAGGCAGACAGACGCCATCACGGACTTGACCCCGAAAGCACTGCTGCGCGCATGGCTGTATGATTCGCAGCACTCCACCCGCAACGATGCCTGACGGTCTTCGGGGTCGATCCACTGCCCCGCATCCAGGGACTGCAGATCTGCCTGCGCCTGCAACCAGGCCGAGCTGGATTCACAGGGCGTGTCACGGTAGACAATGCTCATGCGGGGCCGGGTCAGCAGGAGCTTTTCGTTCATTTGAGGGTGATACCCTCCGCCGATATCCGCATGTGCCCCTGGCAGCACGATCTCCCTGCCCCACTCCGGGGCAATGCTGTTGAGAGCAAAGTTTCGCCGTGACTCGTCGCCAGCCACCAGATGCAGGACCTGCTGGGCGCACCCGGGAGGCAGGTAGAGATTGACCCGCTTGCTGGTCGAGTCGCGGCCATTGCACAGATCCTTGAGACTGCCGATGGCGGCCACCGTATCGAACAGCCCGACCACCTTGATGTGTACGCTGCTCCAGTCGAAATCCGGGCCCAGGGGCACTTTTCTGCTTGCAAGGGCCGGCTCCAGAGCCCCCTGATCCCGCTTCAGGACCTCATTGATGAAATGCCGGGCCGAAGCCGCGCCCCGACTGAAACCGAAGACATCCAGCTCAAGCGTCTCGATGACACAGCCTGGATTGTCGAGCGCAAATGCCCTGAGGCGCGACCCCAGCTTCTTGATGGCCTGCTCCACCTTGGCGACGACACCGGTCGTGCCTCGCCCAAAACTTTGCCCCGGCCAGAGCGAATCCCCCGCTCCGGAAGTTGTTCCGGCCCCACTGATATAAAGGGGCCAGTAAACTTTCAACCCTTCCCCGTCATTTCGGGCAACATATTGATGACGATAAAGCCCGACCAGCCGGGCAATATTACTCAAGTCGTTACTGTAACTGCTACCGGGGTCCGAATGACGCCCGGCACACTCACAGATATGTTGACCGTTATTGATTTCCATCATGGCCTGGCAATCGGCCCCTATCTGACTATTGACGCGATTATTGCCCGTACCGTCGAAGAACAGGCCTGCGCGTACCGTAACGTGGAGCATGGCGGTCGCGGACACTGCTGATGCTTGCCTGGTCATCCCTGTGCTCTTCATCATTTTTCCATCCTTAGAAGTCCTTGGAAGCCATTACATGATGTAACCGCTCCTGGAACTAACATTCAAATACAATTGATAAAGATAGATTGTCCAGCAAACCTCCACAGTCAAGTCGTCACTCACTTTACAGAGTAATCCTACAACCAGAGTCAAAGACACCCATAAAAAACAATAAATATTTACCGCAACAGTTAAAGAAAACACTATCCATATAAAGAAAAGTGCCTATTACTGTTTGCCCGAAATAAAAGAAATCATGAGTGGTATAAATGGATTGCCCATCGACGATAACGGGAGCATTGCCCTTGCGTCGGACAACAGTTGCAAAACGGCCCGTTCCGGTAAATCGCAGGCACAACGAAACCGGGAGGCGATTCATCGCCTCCCGGTCAGGTCACACCCTTGTCCTGCGCCTGGATCAGGCCTGGCGCTGGTGCTTGTCGATCTGCTCGTGGCGCTCTTGCGCCTCGATGCAATATTTGGTCGTCGGGCTGATCAGCAGGCGTTTGAGGCCGATAGGCTCGCCGCTGTCGTCACACCAGCCAAAGGTATCGTCGGCAATGCGGGCCAGGGCCATTTCCAGCTGTGGCAGCATGCGCTGATCGCGGTCGATCACATTGACCAGCCAGTGACGCTCTTCTTCTACAGAAGCAGCATCGGCAGGGTCTGCCGGTGTGTCCAGGCTCTCGATCGCAATGCGGCTCTGCTCGATACGCTCGTGGATTTCGACCTTCATGGCCTGCAACAGCTCGACGAAGAAAGCATGCTGTTCAGCATTCATGTAGTCATCGGCCGGCATGGCCAGCAACTTTTCCTTTGTCATTGATTTCTCTATAAAAAAACGTGCATTGAGGAGCGGCTCAACGTTGCCGTAAAAGCGCCATGATCTCCAAGCGCCACCAGGCACTCAATTTACGAGGGGCGGCAGTCTAAGGCCGGCTTGGCCCGTCGGCAATACAATTGAAGGGTTTTTGTACAACAACTGCATGACTTGCCTGAAAATCGGGCCTTGAAAGCTGTTTGAAGAGCCTCTGACTCTGTGTTCGAAGATCAGTTCCAGTCAGCAGAAAGCACAAAAGGGCCTCGACAGGCCCCTTGCGCTACATCATTCCTTATCAGCGCTTGGCTTTGCGCTTGTTGCGATATTGATCGATAACAACGGCAACTACAATGATCAGTCCCTTGATGATGTCCTGCACATAGGCGTCCACACCGACAAAGGTAAAACCGCTGGCCATCACCCCCAGGATCAGTGCGCCGATCACCGTGCCGGTAATGCGCCCGACACCGCCGGCCAGGCTGGTGCCTCCGATCACCGCGGCGGCAATCGCATCCAGCTCGTAGGACATGCCCATCCCCGCCTGCCCGGTCGCAGCCCGTGCAGACGCCACGACGCCCGCCAGCCCGGCCAGCAGGCCGGCAATGCTGTAGACGATCACCAGATGTCGCTTGACGTTGATGCCCGAGGTCCGCGCCGCCTGCATGTTGCCACCAATGGCATAGGTGTACTTGCCGTACTTGGTGTAGCGCAAGGCGATATGGAAGATCACGGCCACGATCAGGAAGATGATGACCGGCATCGCCCCCTGCCCGATGGCCGTGTAGGAATCCGACAACATGCTTACCGGCTGCCCTTCGGTGTAGAAGCGCGCCAGACCACGGGCGGACACCATCATGCCCAGGGTCGCAATGAACGGCGGAATGCCCGTGATCGCGATGATGCTGCCGTTGATCGCTCCGGCCAGCAGCCCCACTCCCAGCCCCACGACCACCGGTATCCAGACCGGCAGGTCAGTGAGCGAGGGAAACACGGCCCGGGAAAAGTCCGATGTCTGCGCCAGACTCGCCGCGATCATCGCCGACAGGGCCAGCACCGAGCCGGACGACAGGTCGATGCCCGTGGTGATGATGACCTGCGTCACCCCGATGGCCAGCAGACCGATGATCGAGACCTGAAGGATCATCAGGACCAGACGCTGGGAGTTGAGCAGGAAGCTTTGATCGCGAACGATCCAGCCGAACAGCTCGAAGACCAGCCCGATACCGATCAGCACCAGGAAAATACTCAGCTCGGTCGGCAGCCGGCGTTTGCTTTTGGTCGGCGCCAGGGCCGGTTTGTTTTGCAAGATCGCGTTACTCATTTCCATTACCCTCTTGTTCTTCTTCTGCCCGAGCCCGACCCTGCGAACTCAGTGAACCAAATGGCCGGAAGCCAGGTGCATGACCTTTTCCTGGGTCGCCTCACTGCGGTCGAGGATGCCCATCATTTCGCCTTCGTGCATGACCATGACCCGGTCACTCATGCCCAGCACTTCGGGCAACTCAGAGGAAATCATGATGACGGCCATGCCTTCGCTGGCCAGGAAGGAAATCAGGCGATAGATCTCCGCCTTGGCCCCCACATCGATGCCCCGGGTCGGCTCATCGAGAATCAGAATCCTGGGGTTGGTCATCAGCCAGCGGGCCAGCAATGCCTTCTGCTGATTGCCGCCCGACAGCGTATCGATGCACTGCTCCAGAGAAGGCGTCTTGACGCGCAGTTTCTTGCACATCTCTTCGCACAACTCCCTCAGCGCTTTCTGCTGGACGAAACCATTGCCGGCATAGTTGGCCAGTACGGCCATTTCCATGTTTTCCATCACGGACAGGCACGGAAACAGCCCCGTGAGCTTGCGGTCCTCGGTCAGCAGCGCGAAGCCTTTTTCAATGGCCTGGTGCGGCTCGGCAATGCGCACCGGAACGCCGTCGAGCTGTATTTCGCCACTCTGGCTGGGCGAGATGCCGAACAGGGTTTCGGCCACATTGGTCCTGCCCGAACCCATCAGCCCGGCGATACCGAGAATCTCGCCGGCATGCAGATCGAACGACACGCCCTGGAACACACCGTCCAGACTCAGGTCCCGCACCGACAGCAACAGGTCGCCGATGGGTTTTTCCCGCTCGGGAAACAGTTGGGTCAGCTCACGCCCCACCATCATTGAAATCAGGCTGTCGCCGTCCATGCTCTCTGCACGCTGCAGGCCGATATAGGCCCCGTCGCGAAAGACCGCCACTTCATCGGCGATCTCGAACACTTCGCTCATCTTGTGGGTGATATAGATGATGCCTTTGCCCTGGGCACGCAGGTCGCCAATGATTGAAAACAGGTGAGCGACTTCGGTTTCGGTGATCGCCGAGGTCGGCTCGTCCATGATCAGGATGTCGGAGTCATAGGAAACCGCCTTGGCAATCTCCACCATCTGCCGCTCGGCAATGCTCAGGTTGCCCACCAGTTCCTGCGGATCGAGCTTGATGCGCAAACGCTCCAGCAGCTCGGCGGTGCAACGGAACATTTCCCGATGGTCCACCATGTGCAGACCGTTGAGTTGTTCACGGCCGATCCAGATGTTCTCGGCAATGCTCATGAACGGCATCAGGTTCAATTCCTGATGGATCATCGCAATCCCCGCCTGCAAGGCCGCCAGAGGTGTATCGAAATGCACGGGATTGCCCCGCAGGCGTATCTCGCCGGCATCGGGCTGATAGATGCCGGCAATGATTTTCATCAGGGTCGACTTGCCGGCACCGTTCTCCCCCATCAAGGCCAGCACACTGCCGGGACGTACCCGCAGCTGCACATCATTGAGGGCAATGACGCCCGGAAACCCTTTGCTGATGTTGCTGATTTCCAGCAGATAGGGAGATTGGGCCTCGGTGGCGGCACGGGCAGCAGAAGGCGTATCGCGCAAGGTCTGACGGGTAGCAGTAGCGAAACCGGACATGATCACAGACTCCTCAAGCAACAGGCTCCGGGAGGGTGTCGTGCATGCCCTCCCTGGCCTGCTCACTGTTTTATTTGAAGGTGGCGACGTTCTCGGGCGTGATCAGGCGATAGGGAATCACGATGGCCTGTGGCTCGACCTTTTCCTTCTTGGCCATTTTCACGGCGGCGTCGATCGCACCGTTGGCCTGCCCTTTGGCATCCTGATAGACCGATACCGTCAGGTCGCCCCGGGTCACGGCATTCAGGCCGTCAGGCGTGCCGTCCACCCCGGCGACCAGCACACTGCCTTTCTTGACCCCCGCCTGCTTCAGGGCCATGGCGGCACCGATCGCCATTTCGTCGTTGTTGGACAGGATGGCATTGAACTCCTTGCCCTGGGTGATCCAGTCATTGGTCAGGTCCATGCCTTTCTGGCGTGCCCAGATGCCGGTCTGTTCCTGGTCGATCTTGATGTCAGGGTATTTGCTCAACACCTCTTTCACGCCCTTGGTGCGGTTCTGTGTCGAGTTGTTGGCCAGATCCCCCAGCAGGATCATGACATTGCCCTTGCCGCCCATTTTCTCGGCGATGTATTGCATCTGCAGGCGACCGGCCTCGATATCGTCAGACGTGACGGTGGCGACACCTTCGGGCAGTTTCGGATCATCGGGACGGCGGTTGACGTACACCAGCGGAATCCCGGCAGCCGTGGCTGACTTGGTGATACGGGCCGTCGCGGCGGTATCGACCGGGTTGACGATGAGAGCGTCGACTTTCTTGCCGATGAGCTCCTGCACCTGATCGATCTGTTTATTCACATCGGCACGGGCATCGACGAACTGCAATGACACGCCTTCAGGCATGGATTTGGCCTTGGCACTCATGTCATCGCGCAGGTAGGTCAGCCAGGTGTCATCGAACTGCGACATCGCCACGCCGATTCTGACATCGGCCAGCGCCGTGCCACTGCCGAGCGCCAAGGCCAGAGCCAGCGAAGTGAAACGAATCTTGGTCTTCATGAGGGTCTGTCTCCAAATTCTTGTTGTTGTTCAGACTTGGTAACGACATGGCGGAGCAATGGATCATTTCGGCAGACGGATACCGGTGGCACCGGGTATGCAGAACAGCAGCGTGTCCTTGTGCTGGACGCACATGCCGCGTGCGACGAGCGTCAGGAATCGCTCCATGACGGAAATCCAGAATGACGGGGGGACAGCACGCTTGGCCTTGCGGCCAGAGGTAGGGGTTTTCATCGACAGTACCTATCTTGTTTTGTTTTTGTTTGCTTGTTTCCTGTGACTTTCAGAAAGGTCTGACAGCACAGGTGATTCGATAGTCGGCAACCTGAAAATGACTTTATTGGAAAATATTTTCCAATTCAACACATTTTAGAATTTTATTCCGCTCCCTTTCCATATCGGCATGATAGAAAGCCCCGGCTCTCCAGAAAGAACCGGGGCTTTGCCTGGCAAAACGAAAGAAACCCGTTGTTTATAACGCAATCACTCGTCCTTCCTTCGCACTCAGGCGGGCAGCGTCCAGCACAACGGCCGTGGCAACGGCATCGTTCGGATCGACCGGGTTGCGCCCCTTTCCATCGATGGAATCCTGTAGCTGTCGATAGAACTCGAGCCAGCATCCCTGTTCGGAAGGCACCCGCTCACGGTGCTCGCCCTGCTCGAACCAGCCCCAGCGCCGATGCTCCTCGACTCCCCAGCGTTCACCTTCGGAACGGGGAGTCAGGCCGGCCAGTGCGGCCTCTTCCTGCCCGTCCAGCCCCTCGACGCTGTAACACCCCTGTGTGCCACTGACCCGGAAACGCGGCCCTGGTGTGTTTTGCAGGCAACTGCCGACCAGGTGTGAAACCACACCGCTGGCGTGAGTCAGGGAAATGAAGAACGCGTGATCCATGGGTTCGTCGGGGGCCATGAACTGTAACTCGGCATACACCCGGCTGACCGGACCGAACAACACCAGCGCCTGATCCACCAGATGGCTGCCCAGATCACGCAACAGGCCGCCACCACTGGTCTTGCCCACGGAACGTGGCGAAAAACGTTCGATGCTGGACTCGAAACGTGTGATCGAACCCAGCACATCGTTGTCGATCAGCTTGCGCACCGTCAGGAAGTCCGAATCCCAGCGTCGATTCTGATAGACACTGATCTGCACGCCACGACGCCTCGCCGCCTCGACAAACTCCCGGGCCTGGGCAGCGTTATCGGCAAAGGGCTTATCGCTGACAACGTTCACACCCAGCTCGATGGCCTCCAGTATCAGGTTGCGGCGAGAGGCCAGCGGTGTGGAAATCACCACCGCATCGACACCGGCCTCGACCAGATCGGCCAGGGTGTCGAACGTCGCGACACCGGGATGATCGTGGGCAACGTCCTGTCGACGTTCAGGGGAGCGGGTGACGACCCCCACGAAGGTTGCGCCGGGCAAACTGGAAAGCAGCGTTGCATGAAAGTAACGCCCTCCCTTTCCATAGCCCACTAATCCTATTCGCATGGCATTCTCCTTGAAGCCTGGAACATTAAGGTTGTCTGCTCCTATCTGAGCAATTCACTCCTGACGCGTTCCAGCATGAAACGACTCGATTCGTCGGCACGCTCTTCCCAGGCGAACACCGCCACCGTGGCGATGCCGTCGAACCTGATCTCTCTGAGGGTCGAGAAGAACGCCTCCCAGTTCACATCGCCCTGGCCGATATCCAGATGCTGATGCACGGTTGCGGTCACGCCCGGCGGGTTGACGATATAACGCAGATTGGACGACGCCCGATGATTGTAGGTGTCGGCGATGATCAGGTGCGTGAGCTTGTCGCCCGCGTACTTGAGCATCGAAGGAATATCACCGACGCCATCGTCATAAAAGAAGGTATGGGGCGCGGCGTACAGGTAGTTGATCCAGTCACGGTCCAGGCCGCGAATGATGTCCACCGACTCGTTGTTGCGCTCGCAGAAATCGTAGGGATGGGCCTGGATATCCAGCTTGACGCCCTCCAGCTCGAAATGCGGAATCAACTCGTCCATGGATTTCATGAACTGGTTTTCACAGACCAGCGCCTGATCGGACTGGCCGCTGAACTCGGTATTGATCAACTCGCAGTCCATCTCCACGGCGACCTGGATTGCGCGCCTCCAGTTGCGCACCGCCGCGATGCGCAGATTCTCGTCGGGCGAGGCCCAGTGGTAGAGCGGCAGCAGCGATGACAGTTTCACCCCGGCATCGCTCAAGGCCTTGCGAAACTCCTTGATACGCGCACGGTCGACGCGCGCGTATTTATAGAAAGGCAGAAAGTCTTCACGGGGCGACAGCTCGATGTATTCGTAACCCAGCTGCGCAACCTTATCGACCATCTGCTTAAGCGGCAGATGGCGGTACATGTAAGGATCCAGTGCGATACGCATGATGTCCTCCTTTTATTGTTGTTGTCCTTAACAACGCTCAGCCATAAAACGCCGGGCGACTGGCCAGCGTCACCGGCACGATCGCACCACTGCGCTGCGCCTCGACACAGGCATCGGCCGTCACGGCCGCGGCATAGCCATCCCAGGCTGAAGGCCCACCGACTTTACCGGCATTCACACCATCAATGAAAGCCTGAAGTTCGACGTCATAGGCAGCGATGAAACGATCCTTCCAGTCCATCAGAATCGCGTTCGACAACTTGGCCTCGCTGCGCAACTGCACCTGCGAAGGCTCCGGCAGCCTGGCAATACCGGTTTCGCCCACCACTTCACATTGAATGTCATAGCCGTACTGGCAATTGACGAAGACTTCGACGTCGATGCGGGTGCCTTTGGCGGTTTCCAGCAATACGATCTGCGGGTCTTTCAAATGGGCAAAGGCCTTGCCGGACTTGCGCGGGAACACCACCTGAACCGACACGTAGTCGTCATTGAGCAGCCAGCGCAATACGTCGATCTCGTGGATCAGCGTGTCGGTAATGGCCATGTCGGTCTTGTAGTTCTCGCCCACGGTCGGGTTGCGATGGGCGCAGTGCAGCATCAGGGGCTCGCCGATCTTCCCGCTGTCGATCACCGACTTCAGGGCACGGTAACCTTCGTCGTAAGGCCGCATGAAACCCACTTGCACCAGACGCTTGCCGTGGGCGATTTCGGCGTCGACGATACGACGACAGCCTTCTGCGGTCACCGCCAGGGGTTTTTCACAGAACACCGGTTTGCCGGCCGCAATCGCCGCCAGCACGAACTCTTCATGGGTCGGCCCCCAGGAGGTCACCAACACAGCCTCCACATCCGGCGCGGCGATCAAGGCATGGCCATCGGCATAGACTTCAGCCTTGATGTCCAGCTCACGAACCACGGTTGCAGCCTGCTCAAGATTGATATCGGTGACGGCCACCACCTGACTGCCGAGCAGAGTCTTGCTGCAACGCCGGATATGATCACGACCGATTGCACCTGTACCGATTACGCCTAATTTCAACGCCATTGCAGTGCTCCTGTTGAATTTATTCTGAATGAATGACCGCAATTAATATTGACGGGCCTTGGCCAGTTCCTTGTTGAGCTTTTCGTACACCTGCGCCGTGGTGCCGGTGGTCGAGACCTCGGCAACGCCCACCCGCCACCAGGACAGGTATTTGTGGATCATGGTCTTGGGCAAGACCTTGATATCGATGAGGGTCGAGACCGTCTGCCGCTGGGCATCCGCCAGGGCCGCCTGCAATTGTTCAAGGGTGCTGACCTTGTAGGTCTTGCAGCCATAGGCCGCAGCACTCATGGCGAAATCCACCGGCACGAAGCCACCGTCGAGCTGGCCGGTTTCCGGGTTGCGGAAACGGAACTCGGTGCCGAAGCTGTTCATGCCGTGTTCCATCTGCAGGTTGTTGATGCAACCGAAGGTCATGTTGTCCAGCAGCACCACGTTGATCTTGCGTCGTTCCTGAATCGAAGTGGCCAGTTCCGAATGCAGCATCATGTAGGAGCCATCCCCCACCAGGGCGAAGACTTCCCGTTGCGGCGCGGCCAGCTTGACGCCCAGTGCGGCATTGACCTCGTACCCCATGCACGAATAGCCGTACTCGACGTGGTAGGTATCGACACCGGTGCTACGCCAGGCCCGCTGCAAATCGCCCGGCAGACTGCCAGCAGCCGCGACGATGATCGCGTCCCTGGGCAGGCTCTGGTTGAGCGCCCCCAGCACACCGCTCTGGGTCAGGCAGGAACCGGTCAGTTCGATGAATTCGCGCAGTACGGCCGGGTCCATGTGGTCATTGATTTCAGGAATGAAATCCCGGGTCTGATATTCGGCGGCGTAGATGCGATCGACCTCGGCATCCAGCTCGGCCCTGGCCTTTTTCGGGGCCTCTCCCCAGGCTGCACGATAGCCGCTGGCCTGCAAATCCCGGCTCAAGGCCTGCAAGGCCTCTTGTGCGTCCGCCAGCACTTGCACACCATCCAGCTTCTGGACGTCGAAAGCACCGACATTGAGGTTGAGGAACTGCACGTCCGGGTTCTGGAACAGCCACTTCGAGGCGGTGGTGAAATCGCTGTAACGTGTGCCGACACCGATGATCAGATCGGCTTCCTTGGCCAGTTGATTCGCCGCCAGGGTTCCGGTTTCACCAATGCCGCCCATGTTCAGCGGATGCGCCGAAACGATCGCGCTCTTGCCTGCCTGGGTTTCGGCAAAGGGAATCTCGAAACGCTCGGCAAAGGCCTGCAACGCCTGAGCAGCGCCGGAGTAACGCACCCCGCCGCCACAAATCAGCAAAGGCTTGCGCTTGCCCTTGAGCAACGCCAGCGCATCATCGAGCATGGCCCGACTCGGCGGACGGCGGTCGATGCGATGCACGCGTTTCTGCAGGAAGCTGTCGGGGTAATCGTAGGCTTCAGCCTGAACATCCTGAGGCAAAGCCAGGGTCACGGCACCGGTTTCGGCCGGATCGGTCAATACCCGCATGGCGTTGAGCGCCGCGCTCATCAGTTGCTCGGGACGGTTGATGCGGTCCCAGTATTTACTGACGGCCTTGAAGGCATCGTTGGTGCTGATGCTCAGGTCGTGAAACTGCTCGATCTGTTGCAGCACGGGATCAGGCTGGCGGCTGGCGTAGACATCGCCGGGCAGCAACAGCAGAGGAATCCGGTTCGCCGAGGCCGTCGCGGCGGCGGTCAGCATATTCGCGGCACCCGGCCCGACCGAGGAGGTGCAGGCGTAGATCTTGCGCCGCAGATGCTGTTTGGCAAAACCAATGGCCGCGTGGCACATGCCCTGCTCGTTACGGCCCTGATGCACGACCAGCTCACCGCTGTCCTGCTCCAGCGCCTGACCGATACCCAGCACATTGCCATGACCGAAGATCGTGAAAATCCCGGCGACAAACTTGCTCTGCACGCCGTCGACTTCAACGTACTGGTTGTCCAGAAACCTCACCAGGGCCTGAGCCATGGTCAATCGGGTTGTAGTCATGCTCGCACCTTGTTGTTATTGGGGGCTTCGCGGATAAATCCGCTCCTACAGGGTTCTGAGTCCTTTCGCGAATGAATTCGCTCCTACAGGGGGTCGTGTAGGAGCGGATTTATCCGCGAAGGCCTACATCAACAGCCCGGGACAAATGGCTCATGCTCTGCCGGATCGCCATGGGAATGTCATCCAGGGTATGCACGCTTTCGGCAAACGGCTCGAACGACAGATGGCCGTTGTAGCCACTGGCCAATAAGCGTTCGATCTGCCCGGCGTTACCCAGAATGTCCGCCTCGCCCACCAGCACCCGATGCCCGTCGCGAATGCTGTTGAGCGGTGCCAGGGCATCTTCGACGCCCGAGATATGCACCAGCCCGGTCAGTTCGGGGAACAGTTCCACTTCACCCGCCAGATGGTGATGAAAGGTGTCATGCACAAGGCGATAAACATCCAGCCCGCCGATGGCCCTGATCGCCTCCACAGCCTGACGCTTGAGGCGCAGCGCGCACTCCTCGAACCCCAGCGGCTCGACGAAGCCCAGAATCCCGTGCTCGCGCAGAATCGGTGCCAGTTCGCTCAGGGCCGTACGCAGGCCGGTCGCACGCTGCACGGCATTGCGCGTGTCTGCCCGGTCGTTGAGCGGACACAGCACCAGCGCTTCAGCCCCGCAGTCGCGGGCATATTGCGCCAGCTTCGTGGCCTGGGCACGACGCTCGTCATTCCAGACATCGAACGGGTACAGGGCGTTGATCGACAAGACACGCACGCCTTTGGCGGCACAGAGTTCGCGAACGGCCCGGGGTGCCGTGCCGTCCTCGATCTCGACACCCTTGAGGTCATTGCGGATTTCGATGGCATCGGCGCCCAGCTTCACCGCCAGATCGACGAAATCCGGCAGGGGCAAGCGTGGGGCGACCATACGGTTCAGGGCAAAACGCAGGGGCTGGCTCATTGTTATTGTTCTCCACAATCCATTGTCTGAAGGTTACTTGGCGGTCGGCATGCTGAACTCTGGGCCTTTGGCGATGCTGTCCGGCCAGCGTTGCATGACACTCTTGTAGCGGCTGTAGAAGCGCAGACCTTCTTCGCCGTAGGCATGGTGATCGCCGAACAGCGAACGCTTCCAGCCACCAAAGGAATGCCAGGCCATGGGCACCGGAATCGGCACATTGATGCCGACCATGCCGACCTTGATGGAACGCGCGAAGGCACGGGCCACGCCGCCGTCGCTGGTGAAGCAGGACACACCGTTGCCGAATTCATGGGCATTGATCAACGCCACGGCACTGGCGAAATCCGGCACATGGACGATGCCCAGCACCGGGCCGAAGATTTCTTCCTTGTAGATCTGCATTTCGGGAGTGACGTGGTCGAACAGCGTCGCGCCGACGAAAAAGCCTTGCTCGGCCCCCGGCACCTTGAAGTTGCGCCCGTCGACAATCAGCTTCGCGCCCTCTTTCACGCCCTGATCGATATAACCCTCGACCCTGGCCTTGTGAACGGCAGTGACCAGCGGCCCCATGTCCGAATCGGCGTTCATGCCGTTGCCGACCTTGAGCTGGTCGATGCGCGGCAGCAGTTTGTCGATCAGGCGCTGGCCGACATCGCCCACCACCACCGCAACGGAGATCGCCATGCAGCGCTCACCGGCCGAGCCATAGGCCGCACCGATCAAGGCGTCGGCGGCCTGATCCAGATCGGCATCGGGCATGACGATCATGTGATTCTTGGCCCCGCCCAGCGCCTGCACGCGCTTGCCGTGGGCCGTACCTTGCTGATGGATGTACTCGGCAATGGGGGTCGAACCCACGAAGGAAATCGCCTCGATGCCCGGATGCTGTAACAGACCGTCCACAGCGACCTTGTCGCCCTGCACGACGCTGAACACGCCATCGGGCAGACCGGCCTCCTTGAGCAGGCGCGCCATCAACAGACTGGCCGACGGGTCGCGCTCGGAAGGCTTGAGAATGAAGCAGTTGCCGGTCACCAGCGCCAGAGGAATCATCCACAGCGGCACCATCACCGGAAAGTTGAACGGTGTGACACCGGCACAGACACCCAGCGGCTGACGCAGATTCCAGTTGTCGATACCACCGCCGATGTTGTCGCTGAAATCGCTTTTCAACAGGCTGGGAGCACCGCAGGCGAACTCGACAATCTCGATGCCGCGCACAACCTCACCACGGGCATCGGACAACACCTTGCCATGCTCACGGCAGATAATCTGCGCCAGTTCTTCGTGATGCTTGTCCAGCAGTTCCTTGAACTTGAACATGATCCGCGCACGGCGCAGGGAGGATTGATCCGCCCAGGCCGGAAACGCCGCCTGAGCGGATGCGACCGCCTCATCGACGGTCTTGAGACTGGCCAGGGCCACCCGTGCCTGCACCTTGCCGGTGGCCGGGTTGAATACATCGCTGTAGCGTTCGCCATCGCCGTTGTTGATCTGGCCGTTGAGGTAATGGCCGATAACCGGGGACTCGCTCATCTGACTGACTCCAAATCGAAAGGGGGTTAAAGATCCAGCAACCAGCTGTGTTGCGGATCGTTATGGAACTGCCAGGCACGCGTCGGGCCGGCCATCACGTTCAGGTAATAGGATTCGTAACCGTACGGCACGCTGACCGGGTGATAGCCCTTGGGCACGGTCACCAGATCGTTGTTCTCCACGGCCATGGCCTGATCGATGCTGCGATCGTCGGTGTACACCCGCTGGAAGACGAAGCCCTGAGGCGGGTTGATCTGGTGGTAGTAGGTTTCCTCCAGGCAGCTCTCGTGGGGCAGGTTGTCCATGTCGTGCTTGTGCGGCGGGTAACTGGACGAATGCCCCGAGGGTGTCCGGACCTCCACCACCAGCAGCGAATGGGCCAGTTCAGTGTCCGGCAGGATGTCGCAGACATAGCGGGTATTGGCCCCCTTGCCACGTACGCTGCGCTTCATGCTCTCGGGAGTGATCAGACGCGCCGACGCTCGCTTGGCGCTGTCGCCGGGAGCCTTGCAGACCGCCAGTTGCGCAGGTCCCAGAGCCGTGAAATGCGCCTGACTGTGCGGTGGCAAGTACACGGCGAAAGGCGACTTTTCTTCAAAGACCGAATGCCGGTCGCCGATGTTTTCCCAACTGAAAGCGCCCTGCCCCGGCGCCTCGCCGCTCACACTGGCGTGTCCGGTGAGCAACACCACGCACAGTTCATTATCTTCAGCGCTGAGCGGCAGGCGCTCTCCGGCTTCCAGGCGGTAGGCCGCGAAACCGACATATTCCAGCACGCCCTCCTGTAACGCGACGATGTCTCGTCCCTGCGCCTTGCTTTTAGTCAACAGACTCATGATCCAATCCTCCGTTATCGAGCGTCCGCCAGCAGTTGGCGCAGCGTGTCATAACCCTTTTTGGCATAGACATAACTGGGCGCAACGGCGGGGTCCTGCTCGGCTTCGACAACCAGCCAGCCCTGATAACCGGCCTGCAACAAGACCTTGAGCAGCGCCGAAAAATCGATGTCGCCATCGCCGGGCACGGTAAAGGTGCCGTTGACGATGCAGTCGGGGAAACTCCAGAGGTTGTTACGTGCCAGTTGCACCACCGGCTTGCGCACATCCTTGAAATGCACATGGCAGACACGGTCAATGTGCTTGCTCAACACCTGCAAAGGCTCGCCACCGCCCATGTAGCAATGCCCCGAGTCGAACAGCAGCCCGACTTCGGGACCGGTCAGCTCCATCAGGCGGTCGATATCCTGGGGAGACTCGACATAGGCTCCCATGTGATGGTGGTAGGCCAGACGCACCCCTTGGGAAAGGGTGAAGCGCGCCAGCTCGGTGAGCTTGTCGGCATAGTCGCGCCAGGCGGCATCGGTGTGAAAGCGCGGACGCTCGACCAGAGGAATGCGCTGCCCCTGAATGGAGTCGGCCACTTCGCCATACACCAGCACCGAGGCACCGTTCTGCGCCAGCAGTTGCACATGGGAAGCGATGGACTCGATTTCCTCGGCGACCGAACGCCGGGCCAGACGACTGGAATACCAGCCCGAGACCAGCGCCAGGTCATAAGGACGCAAGACATCGCCCACGCCCTTGGCATCCTTGGGAAACTTGCCGTTGAGTTCAAAACCTTCGTAACCGATTTCCTTGCCTTCGCTCAGGGCGGTACTCAACGGCGTTTCGCCACCCAGGGCCGGAAGGTCGTCGTTGCTCCAGGAAATCGGATTGATGCCGATGCGGATGTTGTTTGCGGAAACAGGCATGGCTGCACCTTTCTTGTTGTTATCACTGCGTCAATGACAATGGGTTCAGGCGCGTGCTTCACGCCAGGACTCGATCAGCCAGATAAACGTGCTCTGCACCTGGCTTATCAAGGTCGCGTCGTCGATTTCCCCGGCCATCCAGGCACGACTCGGCTCCCTGAAGATCGTCCGACCAACGGCGAAGCCCTTGCAGGTGCTGCTGTGACGCGCCTGAGCGAAGCCTTCGGCCAGTTTTTCGACCGGCGCATTGAGCCCCAGCAGCACCACGCCCCGGCAATACGGGTCGCGTTCCCGAATCAACTCGTCCAGTTGCTGCCAGACTTCGGCGCTCTGCGCTTCGATCTTCCACCACGCAGGATAGATCCCCAGGTTGTACAAGCGCTTGAGTGCGCGGTACATCACGTCGGGATGAGTCGATGGGTGGTCCTTGGGCGGGATGATTTCCAGCAGCAATTCATGACCGCTGACCTGTGAAGCCTCGTACATCCCCTTGATCTGCGCCTCCTGCTCCAGACGCAGAAGAGGCTCGTCATCGGGGTGATATTGCACCAGGCACTTGATGATCTGCTCTTGAGGCCAGCTCAACAGATTGCTGCCGATCGAACGGCCATGCTCGAATGCCAGCGGCCTTGAACCCTGCACTTCCACCGGACGGGCCACCCACCAGTCACGACCGGTGGCCGCGTTGAGCGAATCCTGACCGAACCGCTGATCAGCCAGCAGACCGACATCGGCCTCGACACCACGCTTGCGCAGATCGGCCTCGACACGTTCGACGGCGGTAATGAACAACTGCTTGAGCTGCCCGATGCTGCTCAGGTCGCGTCCGGCCTGCTGGGCCAGTTCCACCAGTTGCCCGCGATGGTCAAAAGCAAAGATGAACAACTGCTTCCACTGCTTGCGAGGCACGCTGACCTGGTGCAGGCGCTGCAGGGCAACATCCTGATCCGGCCGGGTGATGGGCACCGGGCTGTTGAATAGATAATCGAGTTCGGCCGGAGTGGGCATGGCCGGTGCGCAGGCATGCCGCGAAACCACAAGCCCGCCGCAGGCATTGGCCAGCTGGCAGCAACGCTCGTCGGAGGCATCCTTGAGCCAGCCACTGAGGTAACCGGACATGAAGGCATCTCCGGCCCCCAGCACATTGAGCACTTCCACGCGCACGCCAGGGTAGATGGCACCGTCTTCGAGCCGGGCCGGGATGGCGCCGTGAATCACCGTGCAGCCTTGCGGCCCGAGCTTGACCACCAGGGTCGCGGCCGTCAGCCCGCGTACCACCCGCAAGGCACTGAGCAAGTCATCGGTGCCCCCCGCGATCAGAAACTCTTCTTCGGTGCCGACGATCAGGTCGAAACGCGGCAGGATACGTTGCACATGCTGGCTGACATGCTGATCGGCCACGAAGCGGGTCTCGCCATCGGCCTTGCCGGCCAGGCCCCACAGGACAGGCCGGTAATCGATGTCCAGAACCCGTTTGACGTTGTGTTTCTCGGCATAATCCAGCGCCTGGCTGCTGGCCTTGAACACCTGATCGGTGGAGAAATGCGTACCGGTGATCAGCAAAGCCTTGCTGGAGGCAATCAGGTTTTCGTCGATATCCTCGGCGCGCAGGGCCATATCGGCGCAATTTTCGCGGTAGAACACCAACGGAAATGTTTCACGATCTTTCAGCCCCAGCAGCACCATGGCCGTCAAACGTTCGGGGTCACGCTTGATGGCACTCACATCACAGCCTTCACGCGCCAGGGCCTCGACCAGAAAACGCCCCATGTGATCATCGCCGACGCGACTGAGCATGGCCGATTTAAGCCCCAGCCGTGCCGTGCCGAAGGCGATATTCGCCGACGAACCGCCCAGGTACTTGGCAAAGCTTGAGACATCTTCCAGCCGCGCGCCAACCTGCTGCGCGTAGAGATCGACGCCAAGGCGTCCGAGGCAAATCAGATCCAACTGACGCCCACTGACAAAGCGAGTCTGGCCCATGGTGGCTCCTGTTATTTTTATCAGCCTGCATGTCACGCAGCCGGTGCGCGAAATGCCTTTGGTGAGACAGAGCCTAAAACGTCCCGAGGCATCAATCAATAATTATTCTATAAATTTTTCAAGTGGAATATTTTTTCCAATACTTGACGTACAGCACTGACACACTTGGCCGACAGGTGAGATATAGTTTCCGCAATTTTGCAGATCAAGCGGTCATTGCCGGGGCATCCCGACCGCACACCCACTGCGCGGACGAGCTTTCGTGTAGGGGGTGAGGCCCAAAAAGAACAAGCAATAAGGATTAAACATGAACAGCACCGAGCAGCCGTCCCTGCCAGACACAGGCCTCGATACGCCACCGACCAGTGCCGAGGGCCTGCTGCGGCTGATCACCAGTGAATATGAAGGCCTGCCCCGCCAGCTCAAGCGCATTGCCAGCTACATGAGCCAGCAGAGCGACCGGATCATGGTCGATCGGATCAGCGATATTGCCCGGGAATGCGAGGTTCATCCTTCAGCCATCGTGCGATTCTCCCAGCGCTTCGGCTTCAGTGGTTTCAGTGAAATGCAGGCCCTGTTCCGAGAGGCTTACACCCACAAGACCACGCCGGTCCAGAACTACCAGCAACGCATCCGCAACATGATCGCCAACAAGTCGCAGAAGGCTCGTGGCGGGGACCTGGCCCGTGAGTGCGTGAACGCCACCCTTTCCGGCCTGGAACGCCTGGGCGCAGACCTGGACGACGAAGAATTCGAGAAAGCCGTGGATCTGGTGGTCAACGCCGACAATATCTACGTGGTGGGTGTGCGTCGCTCATTCGCCGTGGCCGACTATCTGGTGTACAACCTGCAACACACCAACAAGCGCATCCACCTGATCTCGGGGCTGGGCGGCAGCTACCGGGAGCAGATGCGCAGCGTGCGCGCCAACGATCTGGTGATTGCCATCAGCTTCACGCCCTATGGCAAGGAAACCCAGCACTGCCTGCGTATCGCCCAGCACAATCAGGCCAAGACCCTGATCATCACCGACAGCAACCTGTCACCACTGGCCAAACGCGCCAATTCGGTCTTGCTGGTCAACGAAGGCAGCTCGTTTGCGTTCCGCTCATTGAGCGCCACACTTTGCCTGTGTCAGGCCCTGTTCATTGCCGTGGCTTACCGCCTGGAATTGAAAGTGGACGAGATTCACGAACAGGCAGGGTTCGAGGACTGAGTACCGATCAGCAGTGACAGCAGGTGTCCGGACCACGACCCTGCTCTTGTGCGCTTTCACTGTTTAATTGGCACCCGAAAAGGCGGTCAAAACATTCATTTGATTAAAGCCATTCCTTAAAACAAACTCAAACAACGGACTGATTAACTATAAAGTTATACCCCTTATCATTGGGGTCTCTTTTTTTGCACAATCCGTTGTACAAACTCCAGAACCACCCACTATAGTGCCATCATCGCAAGGACCCGCATCCGTGCCACAACGCACCCGAGGCCAAGGGACAGGAACCGTTTTCAACCTTTTTCCTGAGCCATGCCGCCATGTTATTCAATTCCAATAAAAAAGAATTAGCTGCCCTCCAGCAAACCCTTGACCAACAAGCCTGGCTATTAAGAGCAATCGACCGTTCGATGGCCACCATCGAGTTCGATTTGAATGGCGTTGTATTGAGTGTCAATGACAACTTTCTGAACACCATGCATTACCGACGCGAAGACGTGCTGGGCAAGGAACACCGGATCTTCTGCCCGCCCGACTATGCACGCAGCTCGCAATACACGCAGTTGTGGTCGCGCCTGCGAGCCGGTGAATTTGTCTCCGCGACGTTCCAGCGCATTGCAGGCAATGGCCAGACGGTCTGGCTGGAAGCCAGTTACAACCCGGTCAAGGACGATTCGGGCAAGACCGTGAAAATCATCAAGTACGCCATGGACATCACTGAGAAGGTCAAGGCGGATCAGGAAGCTAAAAACAAGCTCGATGCCATCGATCGCGCCATGGCGGTGATCGAGTTCGATCTGGAAGGCCGGATCCTGTGCGCCAACAGCAACCTGACCCGTCTGATGGGTTACAGCGAAAAAGAGCTGATCGGCAAGAATCACCGGTTGTTGTGTCCGCAGGACATCACTGGCAGCAGCGAATATGCCGATTTCTGGAGGCGCCTGAACAAGGGCGAGTTCTTCAGCGGGCAGTTCAAGCGCGTCAATCGCTTTGGTCAGATCCTCTGGCTGGAGGCCACGTATAACCCGGTATACGACACCAGCGGCAAGCTCTGGAAGGTCATCAAGTTCGCCTCGGACATCACGGCCCGTGTCGAGCAGCATGAGCGTGATGCCAGTAGCGCGGCGCAGGCCTACCATATTTCGGTAGAGACCCGGAAAGTCACCGAACAGGGCACTCAGGTGATTCAACAGGCCGCGACTGAAATGCGTCAGATTTCTGTGAACATCGAGGATTCGTCACGGATCATCATGCAGTTGGGCGAGCGTTCGGAGCAGATCACGACCATCGTCAATACCATTCGCAGTATTGCCGAGCAGACCAATCTGCTGGCTCTGAACGCGGCCATCGAAGCGGCCCGTGCCGGCGATCAGGGGCGCGGGTTTGCCGTGGTGGCCGATGAGGTTCGCCAGCTGGCCGGGCGCACCAGTCGTTCCACGGCCGAGATCTCGGAGATGATCGGGGTGATTCAGACCGAAACCCGTCAGGCCATCGACAGTATGGACAATACCCGTAATAACGCGGTCAAGGGTGTCGACCTGGCGGATCAGGCCGGTTCGGTGATTGTTCAGATCAGTGAAGGGACGAGCCATGCGGTGGATGCGGTGAAGATGTTTGCCCGGCAGGAGTTGTGACGTTTTGTAAGGAATAGATACGTTCTACTGTGGGCATATCCGGATTTTTCTGTGTAGCGAGTATAGGTTCCGCCTTTACGGCGGCCCCCTTTTGTTTTGGCAAAAGGGGGGAAAACCATTCGCTCCGGTTCGGCCCCGCCTTGAGGCGGGGTTCCCTCGTTTCCGGCGTTGTTCCATGGGGGCCGCGCCGATGGGCCATCCATGGCCTGGCGGCGCTTGCTCGGCTCCTGCCTCGCACCCCACTCCACAACACCTCCACTCGGCCTTCACCAGCGTCGCAATCGGTGGTGCCTGGAACTTTTGCGCTCAAAGAGCAAAGCAAAAGCGAAAAGGCTCTTTGCCGCGATGGTGTGAACACCGCAAAACGCGACGTTGGTGACGGCTGAGTGGCGGTGGTGATCTGGTGGGAATTCTGCAGGGATGCAGAATTAGCCGCACTGGGCCATGGATGGCCCATTGTGGCGACCGCCGGATCAGCGCCGGAGCGAAGGGACCCTGCCGTCAGGCGGGGCCGAACCCGGAGCAATGGTTTTGCCTACTTTGTCCGAAAACAAAGTAGGGCGCCGTAAAGGCGCAAAGCGGCATCAAGCCGAACGAACCATCAAAGAACAGGTACGTTTCTCTACTGTGGGCATATCCGGATTTTGTTGTGTGGCGAGTACAGGTTCCGCCCTTACGGCGGGCCCCTTTGTTTCGGCAAAGGGGCGAAACCATCGGCTCCGGTTCGGCCCCGCCTGACGGCAGGGTTCCCTTGCTCCGGCGTTGTTCCATGGGGCCGCGCCGATGGGCCATCCATGGCCTGGCGGCGCTTGCTCGGCTCCTGCCTCGCACCCCACTCCACAACACCTCCACTCGGCCTTCACCAGCGTCGCAATCGGTGGTGTCTGGGCTTTTTGTGCTCAAAGAGCAAAGCAAAAGCAAAAGCGAAAAAGGCTCTATGCCGCGATGGTGTGAACACCGTAAAACGCGACGTTGGTGACGGCTGAGTGGAGGCGGTGATCCGGTGGGAATTCTGCAGGGATGCAGAATTAGCCACACTGGGCCATGGATGGCCCATTGTGGCGACCGCCGGATCAGCGCCGGAGCGAAGGAACCCTGCCGTCAGGCAGGGCCGAACCCGGAGCAATGGTTTTGCCTACTTTGTCCGAAAACAAAGTAGGGCGCCGTAAAGGCGCAAGGCGGCCTCAAGTTAAACGACCCACCCAGTAACAAACACGCTCCTCGTCAGGGAATATATCCGGATTGGACGGAGCTTTTTCGCGGATAAATCCGCTCCTACGGGTTCCGCCTTTACGGCGGGCCCCTTTGTTTCGGCAAAGGGGCGAAACCATTCGCTCCGGTTCGGCCCCGCCTGATGGCGGGGTTCCCTTGCTCC
>NZ_JBIVGV010000024.1:0-69546 GCF_044748865.1 Pseudomonas sp. NPDC089734
CCGAGGCGCGCATTCTACAGCGACCTCAGAATCTGTCAAGCGATTATTTTACGAAGTTTTCAAAATTTCTTTTTCAACTTCAATCACTTGCGCTTTGATCAACTACCTGTTGCTCGTCAGCGGGAGGCGAATTCTACAGCATCGCGAGACGCTGTCAAACCCTTTTCTCGAACCGCTTTCGATCCAACCGCGACCGAAGCCCTTCTGCGAAGCCTACCGTCAAAAACACTTATAAATTGTTGATTTACAAGGCTTTTTCAGATCCGCCTGCGCCAGAAGTGGGGCGAATTATAGAGACATTAAATCGCCCGTCAACCGTTAATTTCAAAATACTGTCATAAAACTCTGATAGCCCAATAAACACAGGGGACGATCTTCAAAAAAGATCGCCCCCTGCGCACTCTTACCTACAGGCTAGGGAAGGCAAACTGCGACGCTTCATGGCTGGCCCGTTGCGGCCAACGCTGGGTAATGGCCTTGCGGCGCGTATAGAAACGCACACCATCCGGCCCGTAGGCATGCAAATCACCGAACAGCGAACGCTTCCAGCCACCAAAGCTGTGATAGGCAACCGGCACAGGCAGCGGGACATTGACGCCCACCATGCCGACTTCGATCTCATCACAGAACAGACGAGCCGCTTCACCGTCACGGGTGAAGATACACGTGCCGTTGCCGTACTCATGGTCATTGATCAGTTGCATCGCCTGCTCGAGGCTGTCCACACGCACGATGCACAGCACCGGCCCGAAGATCTCTTCTTTATAGATACGCATCTGCGGTGTCACCCGGTCAAACAGGCAGCCGCCCATGAAGAACCCCTCTTCATGGCCTGCCACCTGAATATCGCGGCCATCGACAACCAGGGTCGCCCCCGACTGAACGCCGTCTTCTATATAGCTGCTGACTTTGTCGCGGTGCGGCCCGGTCACCAGTGGTCCCATATCCAGGCCGCACTGGGTGCCGGCACCGATCTTCAGGCTCTTGATCTGCGGCACCAGCCTGGCGACGAGAGCATCGGCAACCTGATCACCGACGCAGACCGCCACCGAAATGGCCATGCAGCGCTCCCCGCATGAACCATAGGCAGCCCCCATCAGGGCACTGACCGCATTGTTCAGGTCAGCATCCGGCATCAGGACCGCATGATTCTTTGCGCCCCCCAACGCCTGGACACGTTTGCCACGTGCAGCACCTTCCTTATAGATGTACTCGGCAATCGGCGTCGATCCGACAAAACTCAGCGCCTTGACTTCAGGCGCTTCGATCAGCGCATCGACGGCCACCTTGTCGCCCTGTACAACATTGAGCACGCCCTTGGGCAAGCCAGCCTCATGCAGTAACCGGGCAATGAACAGCGTGGAGCTTGGATCACGCTCCGACGGTTTGAGGATGAAACAGTTGCCACAGGCAATGGCCAACGGGTACATCCAGAGCGGCACCATGGCCGGGAAGTTGAATGGCGTGATGCCGGCCACGATCCCCAGAGGCTGAAAGTCAGACCAGGCATCTATATTCGGTCCGACGTTGCGGCTGTATTCGCCCTTGAGGATTTCCGGCGCAGCGCAGGCATATTCGACGTTTTCAATACCGCGCTTCAGTTCGCCCGCCGCGTCCTCCAGCGTCTTGCCGTGCTCTTCACTGATGAGTTGAGCGATATGCGGTTCGTTCTGCTCCAGCAGCTGCTTGAAGCGGAACATGATCTGGGCACGCTTGCCTGGCGGCGTATTACGCCAGGCCGGGAAAGCCTCTTTGGCCGAGTCGATGGCTTGTTGCACGGTTTCCCGACTGGCCAGCGCTACGCTGTGGATTGCCTGCCCTGTCGATGGATTGAACACATCCGCGGTACGCCCGCTATCGGAGGTGAGTTCGCCGTGAATCAAGTGTTGGATGCTGCTCATGCAAATGACTCCAAGAATTTCGTGCCTGTCACCGATGCAGAGCGGTGCCAGGCCAGGTAATCAATCAACCAGACCCAGCGCTTCACCGACGGCATCGAACATTCGATCCAGGTCTTGCGCCTTGCAGTTGAAGGTCGGGCCGAACTGCAGGGTGTCGCCGCCAAAGCGAACATAGAAACCGGCCTGCCACAATTTCATCGCCGTCTCGAATGGACGGACGATGGCGTCACCATCCCGTGGAGCAATCTGGATCGCCCCCGCCAGTCCGTAGTTACGGATATCGATAACGTTCTTCACGCCCTTGATCCCGTGCAAGGCACGCTCAAAGTGCGGGGAAATTTCAGCAACCTGCTGAACCAGATTCTCACGCTGCAACAGATCCAGTGCCGCCAGCCCCGCCGCGCAGGCAACCGGGTGAGCGGAATAGGTATAACCATGTGGAAACTCGACGGCATATTCCGGCGTCGGCTGGCTCATGAAGGTTTCATAAATTTCACTGCTCGCAATCACGGCCCCCATGGGAATGGCACCATTGGTGACCTGCTTGGCAATGCACATCAGGTCAGGTATTGCACCGAAGCTGTCGGCACCGAACATTGAGCCGGTACGCCCGAAGCCAGTGATGACCTCATCGAAGATCAACAGAATATTGTGCTGGTCACAGATCTCGCGCAGGCGTTTGAGATACCCCTGAGGCGGTACGATCACGCCCGCCGAACCCGACATCGGTTCAACGATGACCGCGGCGATGTTCGAGGCGTCATGCAGCTCGATCAACTTGAGCATCTCATCGGCCAGTGCGATACCACCGGCTTCGGGCATGCCCCTGGAAAAGGCATTGCTGGCCAGCAGGGTATGCGGCAGGTGATCGACATCCATCATCTGGCCAAAGATCTTACGGTTACCGTTTACGCCACCCAGGCTGGTCCCGCCGACATTCACGCCATGGTAGCCACGGGCACGGCCGATCATTTTGGTCTTGGTCGACTGGCCTTTCAGACGCCAGTAAGCACGCACCATTTTCACGACCGTATCGGCGCACTCGGAACCGGAGTCTGTGTAGAAAACGTGATTCAGGTTACCCGGAGCCAGTTCAGCGATCTTCTCCGCCAACTGGAACGACAGCGGGTGTCCGAACTGGAAAGCCGGCGAATAATCCAGAACACCGATCTGCCTGGACACAGCCTCCTGGATTTCCTTGCGCGTATGCCCGGCGCCACAGGTCCAGAGGCCGGAAAGCCCGTCGTAAATCTTGCGTCCCTTGTCGTCGGTCAGGTAGCTGCCATGGGCCGCAACAATCATTCGCGGGTCGCGCTGAAAATTACGATTCGCGGTGTAGGGCATCCAGTGAGCGTTGAGCTTCAATTGGCTGGCGACAGACACATCGGATTGTTCGGACACATTCATTGGAGCAGACCTCGCAGAACGTAAGAAAAGTGTGGTTGCGGCCAAGGTGACACGAAGATAAAGTCCGAAAAATTCAACTTTTTCGATCTTTAGTTAAGTGATCACTAAACAATGAGCATTCGCCGTCCCGATCCACTGGCACAGGTCAGTGATTTCGATATCCGTCTGCTGCGCCTGTTTAAAAGCGTAGTCGAGGCTGGTGGCTTTTCGGCTGCCGAAAGTGTGCTCGGAATTGGTCGCTCGGCGATCAGTCAACAGATGAGCGACCTGGAACAACGTCTCGGCTTGCGCTTGTGCCAACGGGGCCGTGCCGGATTTTCCGTGACCGACGAAGGCCGCGAGGTGTATCAGTCGTCATTGCAATTGCTCAGTGCACTTGAGAGCTTTCGCACAGAGGTCAATGGCCTGCACCAGCATCTGCGCGGGGAGTTGAACATCGGCCTGACCGATAATCTGGTGACGCTACCGCACATGCGCATCACCCATGCGCTGGCGCAATTGAAGGAACGGGGGCCGGATGTCCACATCAATATACGGATGATTGCCCCCAATGAGGTTGAGCAGGGCGTGCTGGACGGACGCCTGCATGTGGGTGTCGTTCCCCAGGCCAGCGCCCTCCCCGGCCTTGAGTACCAGCCGCTGTACAGTGAACGTTCGCTGCTTTACTGCGCCGTCGGTCATCCTCTGTTCTATGTCGACGATGCCGAACTCAAGGACGAACGTCTCGCCACTCAGGACGCCATTGCGCCGACCTTTCGTTTGCCCGTGGATATTCAGGCTCACTATCAGGCACTCAAATGCACAGCCAGCGCATCGGATCGCGAAGGCATGGCCTTTCTGATCCTCACCGGTCGCTATATCGGTTATCTACCGGACCACTACGCCAGTGCCTGGGTGCAGCAAGGCCGGGTACGCGCGCTGAAACCGGGGTCTCGATTCTATGACTTGAGCCTGGTCTCCGTGACGCGCAAAGGTCGTCGCCCCCATTTGGTGCTGGAGAGCTTTCTGGAGAGCCTGGCTGCCACGCGATAAGGCATGACCGGGGTGCAGCGGGTGCTTTCAATCGCAAGCCGAACACCCTAAAAAATTTCTATGCCACTGAAATAAAAAGACTTAAAGGAGACTCGACAAAAATAACCTGAGCAAGTGGACAGCTTTTTGCAATGTATCTGGCCAAGAACGCAGTACATGACCACACCTCACACTGAGTGCTCGACATGCAGCCTGATTCATCTCACAACAATGACCTGCTTTACGGCCTCAATGACCGCCCCACTCCCGCCACCTCCATTCTGGCGGCGCTACAACACGTCCTTGCCAGCTTCGTCGGCATCATCACCCCGCCGCTGATCATTGGTTCGGCACTGGGGCTGGGCGCTTATCTGCCCTACCTGATCAGCATGGCCTTGATGGTTTCAGGCGTAGGAACCTTCATCCAGGCTCGTCGCCCGTTTGGTATCGGTGCCGGGATGATCTGCCTGCAAGGCACCAGCTTTGCTTTTCTCGGCGCGGTCCTGTCCGCAGGTTTCATCGTCAAGCAACGCGGTGGCAGCCCGGAAGACATCATGGCGATGATTTTCGGTGTCTGTTTCTTCGGTGCCGTGGTGCAGATCGTACTCAGCCGCTTCATTGGCCAGTTGCGCAAAATCATCACGCCCCTGGTGACCGGCATTGTCATTACGCTGATCGGCATCAGCCTGATCAAGGTCGGTGTCACCGATCTGGGAGGAGGCTTCAACGCCCCGGATTTCGGCGCGCCTCTCAATCTGGCGCTGGGCGTATTCGTGCTTGCGATCATCATTCTGCTCAACCGCTCCAATACCCCCTGGATTCGTCTGTCAGCGATCATCATAGGGCTGGCCATCGGCAGCGTGGCAGCCTGGATGAGTGGAAAGCTCGTCCCGCAACCGATTCATGATCTGCCGCTGATCAGCGTGCCGGTCCCGTTCAAATTCGGTTTCAGCTTCGACTGGACGGCGTTCCTGCCTGTCGCGCTGATTTATCTGATCAGCAGCATCGAAACCGTCGGCGACCTGACCGCCAACTGCATGCTGGCTCGTCAGCCCATCACTGGCCCGAGCTACGTATCCCGGCTCAAGGGCGGCGTATTGGGTGATGGCGTGAGCTGCATGATTGCCGCCACATTCAGTGCCTTCCCCAACACAACCTTTGCCCAGAACAATGGCGTGATCCAGTTGACCGGCGTTGCCAGCCGTTATGTCGGCCTTTATATCGGCGCCGTACTGTTCGTTCTCGGCCTGTTCCCTTCCATTGGTGCCATCGTGCAGCAGATTCCAAAGCCCGTGCTTGGCGGCGCAACGCTGGTGATGTTCGGCAGCGTCGCAGCCGCAGGCGTGCGAATCCTGGCTCAGGCCCCCCTGGACCGACGCAGCATGCTGATCATTGCCACCTCGTTCGGTGTCGGCCTGGGCATTGCCGCACAACCGGCGCTGCTGCATCACTTGCCCAAACTGGTCCAGAACCTGTTTGACTCAGCCATTACCAGCGGCGGTATCACCGCCATCGTCATGTGCTTGCTGATTCCGGAAGAAAAAACCGCCGTTATCGAAAAAACCTACGAGCAACAAGCCAAACCCATTGAACATTAAGAATTTTTCCCACAGCAACGCTTGTCGGATTCGTACGGGTGCGTAATCTGTCCACCCGTAGCCCCCTTGATCTGTCCGGAACTGCACATGACCCTCGAAGTCCCAGCGCACAGCACTCACGGCACCAAGCCTGCAAGCCGTATTCGCCAGAAAAACGAAGAAGCCATCATCAAGGCCGCCGAAGACGAATTTGCCCGCCACGGTTTCAAGGGCACCAGCATGAACACCATCGCACTGAATGCAGGGCTGCCGAAGGCCAACCTGCATTACTACTTCACCAACAAGCTGGGCCTGTATATCGCGGTGTTGAGCAACATCATCGAGCTATGGGACAGCACCTTCAACACCTTGAGTGTCGAGGATGACCCGGCCCAGGCGCTGGCTCGCTATATCCGCGCCAAGATGGAGTTTTCAAGACGCCACCCCCAGGCGTCGCGGATTTTCGCGATGGAAATCATCAGCGGCGGCGAGTGCATGAGCGAATACTTCAGCCAGGATTACCGCACCTGGTTCCATGGGCGGGCTGCGGTTTTTCAAGCGTGGATCGATGCGGGGAAAATGGACCCGGTAGACCCGGTCAACCTGATATTCCTGCTGTGGGGCAGCACTCAGCACTACGCCGACTTCGCGACACAGATCTGCCGGGTCACGGGCCGTAGTCGCCTGACCAAACAAGACATGGACGATGCCACCCACAATCTGATCCAGATCATTCTCAAAGGGTGTGGGCTTACGCCGCCGGTCTTGTAATATTCGACCCTTGTCGTTTGCTGGAAAACCCCATGCCTTTTACCCTCGTCGGCCCTTGCGAATACCGTGAAGAGATTCGCAAAAGCCGTTTCATCACCCTGGCGGCCCCCATCGCCAGCCCGGCCGACGCTCAAGCGTTCATCGACCAGCACAGCGACCTGGATGCGACGCACAACTGCTGGGCCTGGAAACTGGGTGCTCAATACCGCAGCAACGACGACGGCGAACCTGGCGGCACAGCAGGCAGGCCCATCCTTGCCGCCATCGAAGCCCAGGAGTTCGACCAGGTCGTCGTGCTGGTGATTCGCTGGTATGGCGGTATCCAGCTGGGAACGGGAGGCCTGGCACGAGCCTATGGCGGTGGCGCGAACAAATGCCTGCAACAGGCCGAGCGCCTGCCACTGATCAACCGGGTGCCATTCAACCTTGAATGCAGTTTCAGCGAACTGGCGCTGGTCAAGGTTCGCCTGGCAGAGATCAAGGGGCTGGTCGAATCAGAAAACTTCACCGCCAATGGCGTGGAAATGTCGATTGCCATTGGTCCGGAACACATTGCCTCCCTGCAACGTCAACTCGCGGACTTGAGCCGGGGCAGAATTATCCTGCATCCGGCACATGATCAGTAATGCGATATTCCCGGACATTTCCTGCAACTTGCCCACATCTACTGTGCATCCGGCTGTGGATAAGCTGAGCACACCGGGCTGCAAGCCTTACCGGACGTACGGTTCAGACAAGTGATCGTTTTTTGCACAATAGCCGTACAGCCCGATAAAAATCTTCTGAAAACAGCCTCTTAACGCCCTTTAGCACCATTGGACGCTATCCGGCACGCCGTTATTACCGCGTTTTCGGATTGCGCACAGTTACTGTGGAACAACCTGTGGATAACAGGTGCAAGGGTCGCGCAACCGCTTGGGGTATCGCCCTCGCCCCGCACTGTACGTTTTTTGTACAGCCTGATGAGCCATGTTGAATCCTGGCCCCTTACCGACGCCCCGAACTGGTGCCAAAAAGATTGCAGCGTTTCTTTCGGCACCGCCAAAACGCCTTTCATGTGCCTTGCGGACAGCACACGCCACAAAACCTGACCCCTTGGCCAGGATTTTGCTTTACCCGAGCGAGCCACTCAATGATCCGAGCCTGTCATGCCAAACCACGCAACACCTGCGCGCCTGCAATTGCGCCACATCACCAAGCGATACCCCGGCTGCCTGGCCAACGACGCCATTGATCTGAACATCCAGCCCGGCGAAATCCATGCGTTGCTGGGTGAGAACGGTGCAGGCAAAAGCACCCTGATGAAAATCATCTATGGCGTCACTCAGCCCGACTCGGGGTCGATTGTCTGGCAAGGCGAGACGCTGACCATGCGCAATCCGGCGCAGGCCAGAAGTCTGGGCATCGGCATGGTGTTCCAGCATTTCTCCCTGTTCGAGACACTGACCGTCGCCCAGAACATTGCATTGGCCATGGGCAGTGCGGCGGGTACTCCCCGGCAACTGGAACCGCGTATTCGCGAGGTGTCCCAGCGTTATGGCATGGCACTGGAACCGCAGCGACTGGTTCACAGCCTGTCGATCGGTGAACGCCAGAAAGTCGAAATCATTCGCTGCCTGATGCAAGACATTCGCTTGCTGATTCTGGACGAACCCACCTCCGTGCTGACCCCGCAGGAGGCCGACGAACTTTTTGTCACCTTGCGCCGCCTGGCCGCAGAAGGCTGCAGCATTCTGTTCATCAGCCACAAACTGGGTGAAGTTCGCGCCCTGTGCCACAGCGCCACGGTGCTGCGTGCAGGCAAGGTCGCCGGGCATTGCATTCCGGCTCAATGCAGCGATCTGGAACTGGCACGCTTGATGGTCGGCGATGCGGAAGGGCTGACGGCACAGTACGAGAAAGTCGCAGGAGCAGCCCCCTTCCTTCAGGTGGAAAAACTCTCATGGCAAAACCCTGACCCCTTTGGCTGCTCATTGCAGGACATCGATCTTGAAGTGCGTAGCGGGGAAATCGTCGGGATTGCCGGGGTCGCAGGCAACGGTCAGGACGAATTGCTGGCTCTGCTCAGCGGCGAGCAGACGCTGACCACATCCCAGGCAGTCAACATCCGGTTCTCAGACGCTCCTGTCGGGCATCTGCGTCCGGACGCTCGTCGCCAGAGAGGCCTGGCTTTTGTACCCGCCGAACGTCTGGGCCATGGCGCAGTGCCTGAGCTGAGCCTGACCGACAATGCCCTGCTGACCGCCTTTCAACAGGGGCTGGTCAGTAAGGGGCTGATCAAGCGCGGCAAGGTCCGTGCGCTGGCCGATGAAATCATTCGACGCTTTTCAGTCAAGACTCCCGACGCCCTGACGGCCGCCCGCAGCCTGTCGGGCGGCAATCTGCAGAAATTCATTCTGGGCCGAGAGATTCTTCAGAACCCGAAACTGCTGGTGGCGGCCCATCCGACCTGGGGTGTCGATGTGGGGGCCGCGGCGGCCATCCATCGCGCCCTGATCGCTCTGCGGGATGCCGGCGCAGCGATTCTGGTGATTTCAGAAGATCTGGACGAGCTGTTCCAGATCAGCGACCGACTCGCTGCCCTGAGCAGCGGCCAACTATCGGAACTGATCCCCACAGACCAGACCACGCCCGTACAGATCGGCGGCTGGATGGCGGGACAGTTCGATCATTCTCACCCCCACGCCACCACGCTGGGTTAACGGAGCCGAACATGCTGCTTTCTCTGGAACCGCGCGGCCAGCAATCGCGCGCCATGTTGTGGTGCTCGCCCTTGCTGGCCGCCGCCCTGACGCTGATATGCGGATCATTGCTGTTCATGGGCCTGGGGCTGGACCCGTGGGTCACGCTGCATACCCTGCTGATCGCGCCTGTCAGCGATCTCTATGGCCTGTCCGAACTGATGGTCAAGACGCTGCCGATCCTGCTCTGCGCACTCGGCCTGGCGGTGGCGTATCAGGCCCGGATCTGGAACATCGGTGCCGAAGGTCAATTGTTGCTGGGTGCGCTGGTCGGCAGCGCCGTGGCCGTGAACCTGATTGACGTGGAAAGTCGCTGGGCGCTGGTGGCGATCCTGATTGCAGGCACTCTGGCCGGGGCCGCATGGGCTGACGTGACTGCATGGCTGCGCACGCACTTCAACGCCAATGAAATCCTGACCAGCATCATGCTCAATTACATCGCCCTGAACCTGTTGCTGTTTTGCGTACACGGCCCTCTCAAGGACCCTGCCGGCATGAACTTCCCGGAGTCGGCCACCTTCGGCGACGCCAGCCGCCTGCCCTTGCTGATGGACGATGGTCGCGCCCATGTCGGGGTGTATTTCGCCCTGCTGGCACTGGTGGCGGTCTGGGTGTTACTGCAACGCAGTTTTGTCGGTTTCCAGATCAAGGTGCTGGGGCTCGATAAACGTGCGGCGGGCTTTGTGGGTTTCCGCGAAAAGCGTCTGGTCTGGCTGGCCTTGCTGATCAGCGGAGCATTGGCAGGGCTTGCCGGTGTCAGCGAAGTGACCGGCCCCATCGGCCAGCTGGTGCCACAGGTATCGCCCGGTTATGGCTATGCCGCCATTACCGTCGCATTTCTGGGACGCCTGAACCCCATCGGCATCCTGTTTTCCAGCCTGCTGATCGCCCTGCTGTATCTGGGCGGCGAGCAGGCGCAGATGACCTTGAATCTCCCGCTGGCCATCACTCAGTTGTTTCAGGGCATGATGCTGTTCTTCCTGCTGGCCTGTGATGTGCTGATCCTTTATCGCCCCCGCCTGAAACTGCGCTGGGCCAAACGCCAGATGGCACCTGTCACGGGAGCGGCATGATGGATATCGATCTGCTGAGCAACATTTTCTACGCCATGGTTCGGTGCGGTACGCCGCTGTTGCTGGTGGCCCTTGGCGAGTTGATCTGCGAAAAGAGCGGCGTCATCAATCTGGGCCAGGAAGGCATGATGCTGTTCGGCGCAGTGATTGGCTTCATCATTGCCCTGAGCACCGGCAACCTCTGGCTGGGCGTGTTGCTGGCCATGCTGGCAGGCATGTTGCTGTCAGCCCTGTTCGCCGTCGTGGCCCTGATGTTCAACGCCAACCAGGTAGCCACCGGCCTGGCGCTGACCATCTTTGGCGTGGGGCTGTCGAGCTTCGTCGGCGCAGCCTGGGTTGGCAAGCCGCTCAATGGTTTCGAGCCGGTCGCCCTTCCCTTTCTGAGTGATATCCCGTTGATCGGCCGCATGCTGTTCGCTCAGGACCTGTTGGTGTACCTGTCGTTCGCCCTGTTCGCGCTGGTGGCCTGGGTGCTGCTCAAAAGCCGTATCGGCCTGATTATCCAGGCCGTGGGCGAGAACCCCGATGCCGCCAGCGCCATGGGGTTGCCGGTATTGCGAGTGCGCACGCTGGCCGTATTGTTCGGCGGAGCAATGGCGGGGTTGGCAGGCGCTTATCTGTCGCTGGCCTATACCCCGATGTGGGCCGAAAACATGAGCGCCGGTCGCGGCTGGATCGCCCTGGCCCTGGTGGTGTTCGCCAGCTGGCGCGTCTGGCGTCTTCTGCTGGGCGCCTACCTTTTTGGCCTCGCCAGCATCCTTCATCTTGTGGCCCAGGGCATTGGCCTCGCCATCCCGTCCAACCTGCTGGCGATGCTGCCGTATGTAGCGACCATCGTCGTGCTGGTCCTGCTGTCACGCGATGCCTTGAGAACCCGGCTGTATGCGCCGGTTTCTCTTGGGCAGCCGTGGCAGGCGGGGCATTGATGATGGCGCTGTGAATACTGCGTAGGACCGGATTTATCCGGGAAGGCTTTATCTGGGACTGGTACATCTTTATGGGATGTACCGGCCTCTCGCGAATGAATTCGCTCCTACGCGGGACGATTCATTCACGCACTGGCCAGAACTGCGCAATCGCCCACGCCAACTCCATCACCAGAAACCCGATCAGCAGGCTGCTGGCGCCATTCATCAACGCATAGGCCTGCCAGGTCGCGAACAGTAATCGGCCTGCGGCGTCGTAGCGTCCAAACCGCTGTTGCGGATCACGAATCCGCAGCACAGCCCATACGCATACAATCGAACCCAGCAGGTTAGCCATCAACACATGCAGGGGCTCGAACGCCGGTAAATCTCCCGGCAGGTTCCAGTGCTGGCTCAGGGTCGCTAAAAGCCCGTGCAACGCGGCAAAACTCCAGGGCGTGGCGAAAGCGGCGGTGACGATCAGGTCATACCAGGCGCTGGCACGAACCACTTGGCGATACTGTTGGGGTTGCCACATAAAAACGTCCTGTCGATTGAGATACCCACAGGCTAAAGGGTGGAGTACGCTCCAGGGTCAAGCCCTCAAGGACACCTGGCATGCGTATTGGTGAATTGGCCCAGGCCACCGCCGTCAGTCGCGACACGCTGCGTTTTTATGAACAGCGCGGGTTGATTGCCGCCCAACGCAGTGCCAACGGCTATCGTCATTACCCTGTGGAGACGGTGCAGTTGGTGCAGTTCATCAAGGTCGCGCAACGTTTGGGGTTCAGCCTGGGCGAGATTGGTCATAACGTGGCCGAACTCTGGAAGGCTCCCTCTCCGGATGTTGCAGTGACCCGACTGCTTCAGGACAAACTGACGCTGATCGACCAACGCATGACGGAACTGTCTGAATTGCGCAGCGAGCTTCAAGCGCGTCTACTCCAGAGCTGCCCATTGAGGCCCTGACTTTGCTTCTCTTTCAACTGCCAAGGAGTTTTTCATGACTGCTACCAAAACCGCACTGATCATCGGCGCATCCCGTGGCCTGGGTCTCGGGCTGGTTCAGCGTCTGAGCGAACAAGGCTGGAACGTGATCGCCACCGTTCGTGATCCGCAGAAAGCCGATACGCTCAGGGCTGTCGCCAACACGCGTATTGAAACCCTGGACATTGATGATGTCGCCTCGCTGGAAGTGCTGGTCCAGAAGCTCAAGGGCGAAGTGTTCGATGTGCTGTTCGTCAACGCTGGCGTCATGGGGCCCAAACACCAGAGCGCCGCTCAATCCACGGCGGCCGAACTGGGCCAGTTGTTCCTGACCAACGCGGTGGCACCGATTCGCCTGGCCGAACGTCTGGTCGGACAGATTCGCCCGAAAACCGGTGTACTGGCCTTCATGAGCTCGTGGCTGGGCAGCGTTACGTGCCCGGACGGTCCGGAAATGGCGCTCTACAAGGCCAGCAAGGCTGCCCTCAACTCCATGACCAATACCTTCGTCACCCAACTGAGCGACAACCGTCCTACCGTCCTGTCCCTGCACCCGGGCTGGGTAAAAACCGACATGGGCGGCGAAGGTGCCGATATCGACGTGCTGACCAGCACCACCGGACTTGTCAAACAGCTTGATGCCTATGCAGGCAAGGGCGGGCATCACTTCATCAACTACAAGGGGGAGACGATTGCTTGGTAATCGCTCTCCGATGACTCAGGTCGAATTCATCCGTGAGGGCCTTCGCGAATGAATTCGCTCCTACCGCGACCTGAAGCTTATAGGTTTTCTGGAGGTCCTCCGTCGCGGGCAGCATGTCTTGATTAAAAACTGACCAAGGCACTAGAATCGTGCCATTGCCTGGCGTTTTTGCACATCATGGCAACCCTGGATCAGCAGACAGGGCAACACTGAGCTGGCTAACCTGAACCCACTTTCAGAGGAGCCGGCCCATGCCTGCGATCCGTATCTGGTTGAAAAATCCCCTTGCCATATTCACGGCCAATGACCTGGACGCCCGTGGCGGCCTTGTGGTCGAGGGCGGTGTGATCGTTGAAGTACTGGCTGCCGGCCAACAACCTTCCCGACCTTGCGACAACGTGTTCGATGCCCGCGAGCATGTACTGCTGCCGGGGTTGATCAACACCCATCATCACTTCTATCAGACCCTGACCCGCGCCTGGGCACCGGTGGTCAATCAGCCGTTGTTCCCGTGGCTCAAGACGCTGTATCCGGTATGGGCACGCCTGACGCCGGAAAAGCTAGCGCTGGCCAGTAAAGTGGCGCTGGTCGAGTTGCTGCTGTCGGGCTGTACCACGGCGGCCGACCATCATTACCTGTTTCCCGACGGGCTGGAGCAGGCCATCGATGTGCAGGTGCACAGCGTTCGTGAACTGGGCATGCGCGCCATGCTGACCCGCGGTTCCATGAGCCTGGGCGAAGCCGATGGCGGGTTGCCCCCACAGCAGACGGTGCAGCAGGGCGAAGTGATCCTGGCCGACAGCCAGCGCCTGATCGAGACCTACCATGAGCGTGGCGACGGTGCGCAGATCCAGATTGCTCTGGCGCCTTGCTCGCCGTTTTCGGTGACGCCGCAGATCATGGCCGAGAGCGCCGCCATGGCTGAAGAACTCGACGTGCGTCTGCATACTCATCTGGCCGAAACCCTGGATGAAGAAGACTTCTGCCTGCAACGTTTCGGGCTGCGGACAGTGGATTATCTGGACAGCGTCGGCTGGCTCGGACCGCGGACCTGGCTGGCTCACGGCATCCACTTCAACCCGGATGAAATTGCCCGGCTGGGCGCAGCAGGCACCGGGATCTGTCATTGCCCCAGCTCGAACATGCGTCTGGCTTCAGGCATTTGCCCGACCCTGGAGCTGACCGAGGCGGGCGCGCCACTGGGGCTGGGCGTGGACGGTTCAGCGTCCAATGACGCCTCGAACATGATCCTCGAAGCCCGTCAGGCGCTGTACCTGCAAAGGCTGCGCTATGGCGCTCAGGCCATAACGCCGGAGCGCGTGCTGGGCTGGGCCACTCAAGGCTCGGCCCGACTGCTGGGACGTACTGACATTGGTGAACTGGCGGTGGGCAAACAGGCGGACCTGGCGTTGTTCAAGCTCGATGAACTGCGCTTCTCCGGCAGCCATGACCCGCTCTCGGCCTTGTTGCTGTGCGGTGCGGATCGGGCTGATCGCGTGATGATTGCAGGCCGTTGGCGGGTGATCGATGGACAGGTCGAAGGGCTGGATCTGCCGAAGCTGATTGCCGATCACCGACAGGCCGCGCGGGAGCTTGTACAGCCGGTGTAGGTCTCGTCTGCCACGTCGCGGACAAGCCCCCTCCCACAGACGGTTTTATCCCTCAACGACTTCGACACCCTCCAGTGAGCGCTCGATCAGCGCATGCGCCATCTCGATCAGGTGCATTACCGAAAACGCCAGATATCGTTTTGGGCCGTTAAGCTGATCGCCTGTTTCATAGGCAGCAGCCGATGCACAACGCAAGAGATCGGAAACCCGCAAAAGGGTTTCCTCAAGTTTGATGGGAGGATCAGGGGTTATTTTTAACATGGCATGGCTCCTACATTTGCTGGGGCCATCAATTGCCGTTTCCACACGACAAAAGGTGGCAGCTATGAACGGGGTGGAAAACCAGGCTGTAGGCACCCGGCCAGACCGAGGTCTGCCCGCACATAGCCGCCATAGCACACTCACCGGCTAGAGATTCGGCAAGCCACTTGGGGGACGCTTGTACGCCTACAAAACAGAACAGGTTTCCACACCCGGTCGCTGATTTTGCAGCGACGGACGCAGGCTACTCCATGTATGGGCAGGCACAAGCGGGGTTGGATTGTCAGGGAAGTTTCGTGCAGAAGATACGGATCGATCCTTCGGAATCGTCACATTTCTTGTGGATCTTCGCGGATGAATCCGCTCCTACACAGGCCTGGTAGGAGCGAATTCATTCGCGAATGTGCTCAAAACCTACGCCAGTTGCAGTTGGGAAAGCCACTCTGCCACGGAATCGCCGCTCCCCATGTTCGGCTGTATCAAACCGTCGATCATGAAGGTGGGCGACACGTGAATCCCGTTCTGCCGTGAGTATTTGCAGTGCCATTTGATGACGTGCTCAAGCTCCTGAATGGCGAATGCTTCAGAGAGCGCGACGCCGCTGTAACGCTCAAGGCGGGCAATGATGTCATTGGGTGTCGCATCGAGGTTCGGACCGCCTGCATGGTGCTCGAACTCGAATTCCTCTCGATGCGCCGCCACCGCTGCCATGACCGCCTTGGCCGTATCCTTGCCGCCCTCCAGCATGGAGGCCGCCAGGATGCAGCGCACGATCACGGGCGAATACATGTGCCACGGCTGGGATTGCAACCGGATCTTGATCGTGAGGCGATCTTCGCCCGCCTGCGCCAGCAACTCGTCGAGCTTGTTGAAAGCCCTTACGGAAAACGGACAGGTTGGCTCGAGAAAGACCTCGAACGTACGTGGGCCGTGTCCCCAGGACAGAGCATCGGCCTGCACGCTGGACTGTTTCATCGTGATCTCCTGTTTTCAAAATTGAACGCTCTGGGTCAAGCCTCCATCAATCAGCAGGTTTGTGCCAGTGATAAAGCTGGCGGCCGGGCTGGCTAAAAAGGCCGTGGCCGTGGCGACCTCTTTCGGCGTAGCCATTCGTCCCATGGGGTTGGCAGCAAGGCACTCAGCGAACACCTCAGGCTGCTCGCGCTCAATCGCGCCCCATACACCGTCAGGAAAATAGACATTGCCCGGCGATACCGTATTGACCCTGATCCCCTCGCGGGCATGTCGCAAGGAAAGTGTTTTCCCGTAATGAATCAGGGCCGCCTTCAAGACGCCATAAGGCTCGGCGAAGCGGTCTACCTCACGACCGGAAACGCTGGAAATCAAGACAACCGACGCCGCCTGTGACTGTTTCAGAAACGGCAGCGCTGCATTCATGAAACTGACCGTCCCCAACAAATCCGTCTCGAACGCCTTGCGCCACACCGCCAACTCGCCTCCTCCCGCCAGGGCACTGACATTGGGAATGATGATGTCCACACCGCCTAGTTTCCTGGCACTCATCGTCACCCAGTTTTCGACCTGAGCGGCGTCCGTGATATCCACCACCTGACCGAAGGTTTCGCCAGCAAACTGTGCCTGCGCCTCGTGAATACCGGCTTCGTTTCGGGCGCAGAAACTGACACGGGCCCCTTCTTCAAGAAACGCCTCGACAATTGCCCGGCCAATGCCACGCGAACCACCACTGACCAACACGGATTTGCCTTTGAGTTGAAGATCCATAACGAGCCCCTTAAAGTGAAAAACCTCAGGCACTGTAAGAGGCATAAGGCCTTTGCGGCACAGATGACGGGCCGTAACGCTCTGATTTCGGCATTGCCGAACAAATCCGCCAGAAATCCGGGAAAGGTTGCAGGAGTCCCCCTTGAAAGCACGCAGCCGCCACATTCAGTCAATAGAACGGGCGATGGCTCTGCTTGAGCTGTTGAAGGCATATCCGCAAGGCGCACGCCTGACCGATCTCTGCGTCCCCAACGGGCTGACCAAAAGCACCGCGCATGGGTTGCTCGATACACTCGCGGACATGGGCTATGTCACTCACCAGGGCAGTCGCTACCTGCTCGGCTCGCGTATCCAGACCCTGGCGCACGCAGGCCATGACCGGAACGAGCGGCTGCGCCAGCTCTTTACCCCGGCGCTACAGGCCTTCAACGAGTCGTGCGAAGCCAATTGCTTCCTGGCAATACCCAGCGGAGCCCGCACGTATCTGACCCTCGATGCGCTCGATGCTGGCGGACACCCCTTGACCCAGCAGGACGATGACCAGAGAGACGCACTCCGGACCTCTGCCGTCGGCAAGGTTTTCCTGGCCCATGACCCCATGCTGGCCCGGCGAGTGCGCCGCAGCGCACCACTGGGCAAAGACCTTGAACACGAGTTGCTGCGCATCAACGAATGCGGCTATGCCCTGGACATACAGGCCTCGGAACCGGGCCTCAATTGCATGGCCATTCCGCTGCGCGTCAAAGGCAAGGTGGTAGGAGCCCTGGGCACCAGCGGACCGGCTGACAGGCTTGCGCCGCAGGTGATGCAACTGATGGCAAAACGTGCAATGCGCGATCTGTTCGAGCTGGTGAAGTACTGAGGGGCGAGATGATCGAAACCTGAACGCCTCTCCTCGACAGGCAAATGACTTTTGATCCTGCCGCCTCGATGTGAAATAGTGCCCGCCGTTTTATTCGTGACCTCTCTGGCGCGACTGTTTCCGCTACAAAGGTATTCGCCATGCGTTCTTCCCGCCTCTCCCGCCTGCTGGCTTGCAGCCTGCTGGCCCTCTCGGCCAGTGCTGCCCAGGCAGCGCCCATCGATATCGACGACGGCCAGCACAAGGTCCATTTGCCTGACACGCCAAAGCGTGTGGTGGTACTGGAGTTTTCGTTTCTCGACGGGCTCGCCTCTGTGGGCGTGACGCCAGTCGGAGCGGCCGATGATGGTGATGCCAATCGCGTACTGCCCAAAGTGCGCAAGGCGGTGGGCGAGTGGCAATCGGTGGGGCTGCGTTCACAACCCAATATCGAAGTGATCGCCCGTCTCAAGCCCGACCTGATCATTGCCGACCTGGGTCGCCATCAGGCGCTTTACAACGACCTGTCGAGCCTGGCCCCCACGCTGATGCTGCCGTCGCGGGGCGAGGATTACGAAGGTAGCCTGAAATCCGCCGAACTGATTGGCACTGCGCTGGGCAAAGGCCCACAGATGCAGGCGCGGATTGCCGAGAACCGTAAACACCTTCAGGATATTGCCGCCCAGGTTCCAGCCAATACCAAAGCGCTGTTCGGAGTGGCTCGCGAAGACAGCTTCTCCGTGCATGGTCCGCATTCCTATGCAGGCAGCGTTCTCAAGGCCATCGGCCTGCAAGTGCCGGAAGTTCGCAAGAACGCAGCCCCGACCGAGTTCGTCAGCCTTGAGCAACTGCTGGCGCTGGATCCCTCCTGGCTGTTGGTCGGGCATTACCGCCGCCCCAGCCTTGTGGACAGCTGGAGCAAGCAGCCGCTGTGGCAAGTGCTGAGTGCCGTGCGTAACAAGCAGGTCGCGGAAGTCGATGGCGACAGCTGGGCGCGTAACCGCGGCATCATGGCTTCCGAGCAGATCGCCGATGACGCCTTGTCCATCCTCAAGGGCGGCAAGGCCGTACTGAACCCGTAAATGCGCCGCTGGCTGATGGCGGCCCTGATCGCCGTAGCGTGTCTGGGTCTCTTCTGGGTGTCGCTGTTCGCTTTGTCGCCCTTCAGCATCCGGCAGATCGATGCGTGGAACGGATTGTTCAATCAGGGTCACGAAGGCGGCAACATCGCCTATATCGTGGCGCAACTGCGTGTGCCCAGGGCAGTCTGTGCGGCGTTGGTCGGCGCATGCCTCGGGGTAGCCGGTGCCTTGATGCAAGGCATCACCCGCAATCGACTGGCATCGCCTTCCCTGTTTGGCGTGACCGCCGGTGCCGCGCTGGGTCTGGCCCTGTTCTCCACAGGGCTGGTGGCGCTGCCCTTCCCCGGCGGTGCTCTGCTGCTGACGTGCGTAGGCGGCGCGCTGGCCTGGATCACCGTCTTCAGCCTGGGCGGTGCCTGGTCGCCCGCCACGGCTCAGGGCCGGCTGGTACTGGCCGGTGTCGCCGTCGCGGCGCTGTGTGCAGCATTGACCCGCTTGACCGTCATCCTCGTCGAAGCCCAGGCGCAAAGCGTGCTCAACTGGCTGGCCGGCTCACTGGCCAATGTCGGTGCAGCGCAACTGCAACTGCTCTGGCCTTGCACCTTGCTTGGCGTGGTACTGGCTATCGCCTGTGCGCCGCGTCTGAACCTGATCAATCTGGGCGAAGACGCCGCACGCTCGCTGGGCGTACGGATCGGAGCACTGCGGCTTCTGGTGTTCGTCACCAGCCTGCTGCTGGTAGGTGCCAGCGTCTGTGCGGTAGGGCCGATCGGGTTTGTCGGCCTGATTGCACCGAACATCGCACGCCAATGGCTGGGCAATGACTATCGCTGGCTGGTCCCGGTCAGCGCCGGACTGGGAGCGGGGATCGTACTGGCCGCCGACCTGATCAGCCGGGCCGTGGCCTTCCCGGTGGAAACACCGGCCGGTGTCGTGACTGCGTTGATCGGCGCCCCCTTCTTTCTGTTTCTGGCAAGGCGCGCACTATGAACCGGCCCCGTTCGAGAGTGCTGATTCTGCTGGCACTGTTGCTGCTGGCGCTTCTGCTCAGCCTGAGCGCAGGCACCGTCTGGCTGACACCCGGAGCCGTGCTCGATCATTTGATTGCCCACGACAGCAAGGATTTCGAGATCTGGAACCACCGCCTGCCGCGAGGCCTGATCGCGATACTGACCGGCAGCGCCTTCGGGCTGGCCGGTGCCATCGTCCAGGGCGTGATCCGCAACCCGCTGGCCTCGCCGGAAATTCTCGGCGTCACCCAGGGGGCGGGACTGGCGCTGACCATCGCCATCATCGGCCTGCCACAACTCCCGGTGGCCTGGCTGCCCCTGGTGGCGTGCCTGGGCGGCGCGGCCGGGGCCTTGCTGCTTGCGCTGTACAACACCGGCGTGCAGTTTTCCGGGGTGCGTTTCGCGCTGTCCGGGGTGGCGATTGCGGTCACGCTGTCGAGCATCACCGAGTTTCTGATCCTCTCCAATCCGCTGGATATCAACACCGCCCTGCTCGCCCTGACCGGCAGCCTGTGGAGTCGCAACTGGCACCATGTCGTGCTGGCCTTGCCGTTTCTGGTGCTGATTCCGGCCTGCCTGCTGTTGGCCAAGCCTTTGAACCTGATCGGCCTTGGCGACGAAGCCGCGCAGAGCCTGGGCACCGCCCTGAAGCGCATTCGCTGGCTGGCAATGGGAGGCGCTGTGCTGCTGACCAGCCTGGGCGTAGGCATCATCGGGCCGGTGAGCTTCGTCGGGCTGGTCGCGCCGCACATGGCCCGACGTCTGGTGGGCGGCCATCATCAATACCTGCTTCCCGCCTCGATGTTGCTGGGTGCGTTGCTGTTGGTACTGGCCGACACGCTGGGCCGGACGCTGATCGCCCCCAGCGAGATTCCGGCCGGCATTCTCACGGCCGTGATCGGCGCTCCGTATTTCCTCTGGCTGCTGGCCCGATTCAAAGGTTGATTCCATGAGCATTCTCCAGGCACGGCAACTCGACATCGGCTACGGCACAACCCGTATCGTGCAGGCGCTCTCATTCAGCCCGCCGCCCGGCAAGGTCACGGCCCTGATCGGCCCCAATGGCTGTGGAAAGTCCACCTTGCTCAAGGCCTTCGCCCGGATCCTCACCCCACAGTCGGGAAGCCTGAGCCTTGACGGGCAAGCCTACGGGCAGCTTTCACCACGGGAACTGGCCCGCCGGATTGCCTTTCTGCCGCAGGTGCTGCCCATCCCGGAAGGCGTCAGCGTACGCCAGCTCGTGGCCTACGGGCGCAGCCCCCACAACAGCCTGTGGGGACGCTTGAGCGGAGCCGACCGCCACAGTGTCGATCAGGCCCTGAAACGCATGGAGCTGGAAACACTGGCCGATCGTCCGCTGTCCGATCTGTCCGGCGGACAACGTCAGCGGGCCTGGCTGGCCATGGTGCTCGCCCAGGATGCCGATATCGTGCTGCTGGATGAGCCGACCACTTATCTGGACATCAGCCATCAGGTCGAGCTGCTGGACCTGATGCGTCAGCTCAGCGCCGAAGGCAAGACTGTCATCACGGTGCTGCACGACATCAACCAGGCCTGCCGCTATGCCGATCATCTGGCCGTGATGCAGGCCGGGCGTCTGGTGGCCAGCGGCGCGCCCGGCGAGGTACTGGACGCCGATCTGGTCTGCCGGGTGTTCGATGTGCAGGTGCAGATCCTGCAAGAACCTGTCGCGGGCACTCCGATGTGCATTGTCGAACGCAGCACGCGCTGCACCAGTTAGAAGCGCAGAAGCGGCGCCTGCACCTTCGGGCTGCATGTCGTTGCGGCCTTCCGGGCCGGGAATCGGCGCTCCGTCATAAGTTGTCTTGTTGGTCAGTTTTTTGCATTGCTGGCGTATCCGCATAGTCGGCCACGCCAACAAGACCGCAAGGAGCTAGAACCGATGCACCTGACCACCCCACGTCGTCCTCTGAAAAAACTGCTGTGCGCCATGGCTGCCGTTGTCGGCCTGAGCTCCAGCCTGCTCGCTTCGGCAGCCGATCCCCTGAAAGTCGGCTTCGTCTACATCGGCCCGATTGGCGACCACGGCTGGACCTACCAGCACGAACAAGGCCGCAAGGCCATGGCTGCGGCACTGGGCGACAAGGTCAGCAGCAGCTACGTCGAAAACGTGCCGGAAGGTGCCGACGCCGAGCGTGTGATCCGCAACATGGCCAAGGGCGGTTTCGACCTGATTTTCAGCACCTCCTTCGGCTACATGAACCCGACGCTGAAAGTCGCCAAGCAATTCCCGAAGGTGAAGTTCGAGCACGCCACCGGCTACAAGCAGGACAAGAACATGGGCACTTACCTGGCCCGTACCTATGAGGGGCGCTATGTCGGTGGCTTCCTCGCGGCGAAGATGACCAAGACCAAGAAGATCGGTTACGTGGCCTCGTTCCCGATTCCGGAAGTCCTGCGTGATATCGATGCCATCCAGCTGGCGCTGAACAAATACAACCCCGGCACCGAAATCAAGGTGGTGTGGGTCAACTCCTGGTTCGACCCGGGCAAGGAAGCCGACGCCGCCAACGCCCTGATCGATCAGGGTGTGGACGTCGTGTTCCAGCACACCGACAGCCCGGCACCGATCCAGACCGCCGAACGCCGCGGCGTCTATGCCGTTGGCTATGCTTCGGACATGGCGCACTTCGGGCCGAAAGCGGTCCTGACCTCCATCGTCAACAACTGGGGGCCGCATTACATCCAGGCCACCGAAGGCGTGATCGCGGGGACCTGGAAACCTCAGGATTACTGGGGCGGGCTGAAGGAAGGCACGGTTGAGCTGCCAATCAGCGACCTGGTCCCGGCTGACGTGAAAGCCGAAGCCCAGAAGATCATCGCCAGCATCGAGAGCGGTGAGTTCCATCCATTCACTGGCCCGATCAAGGACCAGACCGGTGCCGTGAAGATTCCGGAAGGTAAAGTCGCCACCAACGCCGAACTGGCCTCGATGAACTATTACGTCGAAGGGATTACAGCAGAACTGCCGAAGTAAAACGTTTCACGAGCAGGTGGCAATCACCGCGACCTGCTCGCGACGCCCATACGAACAGACAACCTGACACCCAGGAATGGTTCATGAACCGGCTTCCCATCATCGACATCTCCCCGCTCTACACCCCTGACGAACCGGCCTGGCAGACCGTTGCCACCCAGATCGACCAGGCCTGTCGCGAGTGGGGCTTTTTCTACATCAAGGGTCACCCGATCACCGCGCAACGTATCGAGCAGGTGTTGAACACCGGCAAGGCGTTCTTTGCCTGGCCTCAGGCGGACAAGCTCAAGATCGACATCACCCAGAGCGCCCATCATCGCGGTTACGGGGCCATCGCCACCGAACAACTGGACCCCAGCCTGCCCAGTGACCTCAAGGAAACCTTCGACATGGGCCTGCATCTGGATGCCAGTCATCCCGATGTGCTGGCCGGCAAACCCTTGCGCGGGCCGAACCGCCACCCGGACATGCCGGGCTGGGAAGCGCTGATGGAACAGCACTATCTGGACATGCAGGCCCTGGCACAAACCCTGTTGCGGGCCATGACCCTGGCGCTGGGCATCGAGCGTGATTTCTTCGATCAACGCTTCAAGGACCCGGTCAGTGTCCTGCGCATGATTCACTACCCGCCGCGCCATACCGCCACCTCCTCCGAACAGCAGGGCGCGGGTGCGCATACCGATTACGGCTGCGTCACGCTGCTGTATCAGGACGCGGCCGGAGGCTTGCAGGTGCGTGATGTTCGCGGCCAGTGGATCGATGCACCACCGATCGAGGGCACTTTCGTGGTCAATCTGGGCGACATGATGGCGCGCTGGAGCAATGACCGTTATGTCTCGACCCCGCACCGGGTCATCAGCCCGCTGGGCGTCGACCGCTACTCCATGCCCTTCTTCGCCGAACCGCATCCGGACACCCGCATCGAATGCCTGCCGGGCTGCCAGAACGAAACCCATCCGGCACGCTATCCTGCAACGACCTGTGCAGAGTTTCTGCTGTCCCGTTTTGCCGATACCTATGCCTATCGGCGCGAACAGGAGGCCATTACCTGAACTAACGGTCAGGTTTTACCCTGCTGATGGACAAGCCTCTGTAGAATGCCCGCCATCTGCACCTGATGAGAAAAGAACATGTACGACTGGTTGAACGCCCTGCCCAAGGCAGAACTGCACTTGCATCTGGAAGGCTCCCTGGAGCCCGAGCTGCTGTTTGCCCTGGCCGAGCGCAACAAGATTGCGTTGCCCTGGAACGATGTCGAAACCTTGCGCGGGGCTTATGCCTTCAACAACCTGCAAGAATTTCTGGACCTCTACTACCAGGGCGCGGATGTGCTGCGCACCGAGCAGGACTTCTATGACCTGACCTGGGCTTACCTGCTGCGCTGCAAGGCTCAGAACGTCATCCACACCGAACCGTTCTTCGATCCTCAGACCCACACGGATCGCGGCATTCCGTTTGAAGTGGTCCTCAACGGCATCACGGCAGCCCTCAAGGACGGCCAGTCGAAACTGGGTGTCAGCAGCGGCCTGATTCTCAGTTTCCTGCGCCATCTGAGCGAAGAAGAAGCCGAGAAGACCCTCGACCAGGCCCTGCCGTTTCGCGATGCGTTCGTGGCCGTAGGCCTGGACAGCTCGGAAATGGGCCACCCACCGAGCAAGTTCAAACGTGTTTTCGACCGCGCACGTGGCGAAGGCTTCCTGACCGTGGCCCACGCCGGGGAAGAAGGCCCGCCCGAGTACATCTGGGAAGCCCTGGACCTGCTGAAGATCCAGCGGATCGACCATGGCGTGCGTGCCATCGAAGACGAACGCCTGATGCAGCGGATCATCGACGAGCAGATTCCGCTGACGGTCTGCCCGCTGTCCAACACCAAGCTGTGCGTGTTCGATCACATGTCGCAGCACAACATCCTCGACATGCTGGAGCGCGGTGTGAAAGTCACCGTGAACTCGGATGACCCGGCCTACTTCGGCGGTTATGTCACCGAGAACTTCCACGCCCTGCACACCCACCTGGGCATGACCCAGAATCAGGCCATACGCCTGGCGCAGAACAGTCTGGATGCGCGTCTGGTCAAGCCGTAACCCGTGACATTGCGGGCGGAAGAGACTGCCCGCCCGCAATGCCTCTGCGTTTCACGCCGCAGCCGCTATCTTGCCGATCTCACGCTGACCGTTGGACGACACCTGCAAGGTGCTGGACTCTTCGGTGGCGCGCAGCCACCCCATCTGAATGAACAGCTGCAATAACCCCGCTCCCAGCGCCCCCCCCAGATGTGGGCTGCGCTCGCTCCAGTCCGGGCAGGCACACACGGTTTCGCGCTGACGCTGAGCCAGTGCCGGAATGTAGATACCCCGCTCGGCAAACTTGGCCATGCCTTTGCTGGTGACCTCGACCCGCTGTTCCTGTTGCTCGATCCAGCCAGCCTCCAGCAGGCGCTGGTAAAGCTCGGCGGCCATTTCACCGCCCAGATGGTCGGAGCAGATACGCGCCCGTCGCAGAGGCAAGGGAGGCATGGGTTGCGCAACCGTGCGGCTGATCTGATCGGCACTGACCATCGACGCATTGGCCAGGGCCTCCACGGCCGCGCCTACTTCGGGTGCCGCCAACCGGAAAAAGCGCTTGCGACCCCGGGCCTCCTGCTTCAACAGGCCGCCACTGGCCAATCGTGCCAGATGCGCGCCAGCAGAAGATGTCGAGAGGCCCGCCAAAAGGGCCAGCTCATCGGCAGGGCGGGCAGTACCATCCATCAATGCCCAAATCATTGCGCTACGCTTGGGGTCGGCCAGCAATGTCGCGATCTGACTGATGCAAGGTGCATATTCCATGTATTCACTCCCTGTTGAAACATTCATCTATAGCGATGGCATATTGATAACAATCCCGCTCCCATAAAGTTGAACGTGGATCCAACCTGAAATGACAAGTATAAGCTCTATGATCTGTCGCCCAATCGGGTAAAAAATATTTACCCGGATTATTGTCAGACACATTGTGAGTGAGTTGACCGAAGTGTGCAGGACCTTCTGAAAGATGAACACCCCGACGCCACTCACCGTTCAGCCCCCTTCAAAGTCTTCAGGCCAGACCCCGCGGGACAGCATCCTGTAAAGCCACAAGGCACCGTGAGAAAGTACCCGGCACACTCGACAACCTTCACGGGTGAACGCCTGTCTTATGTTGGCACTTTGCAATTGAAAACTGTATTTACCCCTTATATTTTCCGAAGTATCCGTCAGCCAATTCCTAATAGTTTTCGATCAAACAAACCCACTAACGCATTAAGGGTTTACAGCATGCTGTGCACAACGAACGCGAAGCATCTCAAGTAATAGTGTGATAGGTCTGTTCAGTTGTGCCCGATGAGCACACAACAAGTTCAACGGAACAGCATCTCCACGCAAATGCGGCATCAGCACTTTCAAACGCCCCGCATGGACATCCGCCGCGATATCCAGCCAGGACCGATACGCGATCCCGGCACCGGACAGCGTCCAGCGACGCACCACATCGCCATCCGGACTGAAACGGTTCCCTCCGACGGTCAGGCCCACTTCACGTTTGCCGTCGTGGAAAGTCCAGTGGTCGTGGATCCGGTCACCCAGCATGAGCAGCAGGCAATTGTGCTGCGCCAGTTCCCCGACCTGTTGCGGTTCACCATGGCGGGCCAGGTAGCCGGGCGCAGCACACAACACCCGGCAATTGTCAGGTGCGACAGACCGTGCCACCAGGCTTGAATCTCCCGGTTCGCCATAGCGCAAGGCGACATCCACTGGCTGACGGAACAGGTCATCAACCCGATCCCCCAGCAACAGGCGCACGGTCAATTGCGGGTGCTGCTGTTGAAAGTCGTCGAGCCAGGGCAATAGCACGTTGCGCCCGAAATCCGAGGGGGCCGCCAGTTGCAGGACGCCGTTACAGCTCTCCTGATTGCTGGCCAGTAAACGTCGGCCGTCCTCCAGGCTGCTCAAGGCAGACCGGGCATACTCCAGGAACCCCTGGCCTTCTGCGGTCAGGCGCAGGCTGCGAGTGGAGCGCGTCAGCAGACGTGCGCCGAGCTGTTGCTCGATGCGCTTGAGGGCCGCACTGGCAACGGCAGCCGACATGTCCATGACACGGGCCGCTGCCGACAGACTGCCCAGGTCGGCCGCCCGTACAAACAACTGCAAGTCATCGAAACGCAGCATGCCTCAACCCCGTATTTTCAAAATTAAATTGAAAGAGACTGCCGTTTTAGCGGGTTTTATCTTTAAGTGAAATAACGAATGATCCACACATCACTTTTTCCACCATGGAGCCCCGCATGAAAGCCATCGCCTATTATCAGCCCCTTCCCGTCAGCGACCTCAACGCCTTGCAGGATGTCGAACTGCCGGAACCCGTTGCCGGCCCCCGCGACCTGCTGGTGGAAGTCAAAGCGATTTCCGTGAACCCGGTGGACACCAAGGTTCGGAAAAACGTCCAGCCCGAAGGCGGTGCCGCCAAGGTGCTGGGATGGGACGTTGCGGGCGTGGTGAAAGCCGTGGGCAGCGACGTGACCCTGTTCCAGCCCGGTGACAAGGTGTTCTACGCGGGCTCGTTGATTCGCCCGGGTGCCAACAGCGAATACCATGCGGTGGATGAGCGGATCGTCGGGCACATGCCCAAGTCGCTGAGCTTTGCCCACGCGGCCGCCTTGCCACTGACGGCAATCACCGCCTGGGAACTGCTGTTCGAGCGCCTGCAGATCGAAGAAGGAAAGACGGACAACGGGCAAAGCCTGCTGATCGTCGGTGCGGCTGGCGGTGTAGGGTCGATCCTGACCCAACTGGCTCGTCAATTGACCTCACTGAAGGTCATCGGCACCGCCTCTCGCCCGGAAACCACCGACTGGGTGCTCGACCTCGGCGCTCATGAGGTGATCGATCACAGCAAACCGTTGAGTGAAGAACTCAAACGCATCGGCCAGGCTCCAGTGACCCATGTCGCCAGCCTGACCCAGACCGATCAGCACCTGGACCAGCTCGTCGAAGCCCTTCAGCCGCAGGGCAAGCTGGCCCTGATCGATGATCCCAAGACGCTGGATGTTTCAAAGCTCAAACGCAAGAGCCTGTCGCTGCACTGGGAGTTCATGTACACCCGCTCGATGTTCGAGACACCGGACATGATCGAACAGCACAACCTGCTCAACCGGGTCGCAGAGCTGATCGATGCCGGGACGCTGAAAACCACGTTCGGCGAACACTTCGGCACCATCAACGCCACCAACCTGCGCCGCGCCCATGAGTTGCTGGAAAGCGGCAAGGCCAAGGGCAAGATCGTGCTCGAAGGGTTCTGATCGCGTACTCAGCGAGCCAGTGTGTCGCGCCGTGCCTGCAAGCGGCGCGTATACACCGATGCCGTGACGGCCAGTACACCGCACAGGCTGATCACGGTGGCCATCGGCGTGGCAGTGCCGTCATGCAGCACGCCCACCAGGCTCGCCGCCCCCGCTGCGACGCTGAATTGCAGACAACCCAGCAATGCCGATGCACTGCCGGCCCGGGCACCCTGACCATTCATGGCACAGGCTGAAGCGTTAGGGATGATGCACCCCAGGCTGGCCATGCAGACGAACAGCGGTACCAGCAACGGCCACAGCGCCTCGGTGCGCAGACCGGCCACCGCAAACAGCGTCAGTGCCGCCAGCAGATAAACCCAGACCGCCCGTTGCAGCAGCAAGGCCGGGCCTTTTCTACGCAGAAGGCGCGCATTGACCTGAGCGACCAGAATGAATGCTGCGGCATTCATGCCGAACAACCAGCCGTAATGTTCGGCAGGCACGCCATACAGCTTGATGAACACAAAAGGCGAGGCCGCGATATAGGAAAACATCCCGGCCATGGAAACACCGCCCGTCAAGGCATGCCCCAGGAATACGCGGTCCCTGAGCAGGTTGCCATATTGTTTCAGCGCGCCGCTGAGCGGCTGGCGAGGCACTCCGGCCGGGATGCTTTCCGGCAGGCCCAGCGCCACAGCGGCCAGGCACAACCCGCTGAAAATCGTCAGGCACAGGAAAATCGCTTGCCAGCCATAGGTGCTGACCAGCACGCCACCGAGCATCGGCGCAAGAATCGGCGCAAGCCCCATGACCAGCATCAGTTGCGAGAAGACCTTGGCCGATTCCACCGCATTGCATTTATCGATGACGATAGCCCGCGCCAGCACCATCCCCGCGCAGCCGCCCAACGCCTGAATGAAGCGTGCGCCAATCAGCCACTCCAGGTTCGGCGCGAACATGCAGGCCAGCGAAGCCAGCGTGAACAGCGTCACCCCCGCCAGCAAGGGCGTACGTCGACCAAAACGGTCCGCCACAGGGCCGTAGGCCAGTTGCCCGATGGACAAGCCCAGGAAATAGGCTGCCAGGGTCAACTGCACATGTTTTTCATCGGTCCCGAAGTACAGGGCCATGGCAGGGAAGCCGGGGAGGTAGAAATCGATGGCCAGGGGGCCAAAGGCGCTCAGCGCACCAAGAATAAGGATGGTTTTAAGGTTCATCGAGTGTCCACAACGAGTGCAAGGCAGCGGGCTAGTCTAACCGGCTTGCCTTGCCGATAACGCAGGACAGCAAAATTAATTCAGAATTTTTCAGCGTATGAAAAACACGCCTCCCGGATTACACCGGCTGCGCCTGATACCCCTCTTCGCCCATCAGTTCGATGATTCGCTCCAATGGCAGCGAACTCTGCACACTCACCTGAGCACTGGCCAGATCGACCTGAACCTCGGCAGCGGGATCATCCTGCTTGATGACCCGAGTCACCGCACGGACACAGTGCCCGCATGTCATGCCCTGAACCTTGAATAACTGCATGCTGATGCTCCTTCAGTGATGGATGAGGGCCATCTTCAACCTTGTCCTCATGGCAAGGTCAAGTTTCTGTTTTATCTGCCGGGCTGGTATTCGTCGCAGCCCTGGGCCAAGCTTCGTCATCGACGTCTACTGCAGGAGTATCAGCCATGCGCTGGTCAGTATTGAGCCTATTCGGCATTCTCGGTCTTTTGGCGACTACCCCCAGCGTTCAGGCTGCTCAGGATTACGGCATCCTGATCATTTCCCGAGAGCGTCTGGAAGTCGCGACCTCCTGTGAAATCGGCATCTACATCCAGGATCAGCTGGCCGGCCGGTTGTTCCAGGAGGACTCGGTATCCTTCAACCTGCCGGAAGGCGAAGTTTCCGTACGCCTGCGCAGGCTCCCGGGTACGGTAGTCGGCTGTGCACCCGGCATGGAAGCGCAGAGCAGTACCAAGATCAGACTGCGCGCCGGGGACATCCTCAAGTACCGCATCGCGACCGACCTGAACGGCATGTACCTGAAGAAAGCCGATCTGAACTATTGATTCACACTTGACCTTGCCCATGTGGCAAGGTTGAACCTTGCAGGCATCAAGCCTTCAGGGAGTGAAACGATGCACGAACACACCACCTTCGACCTGCCGATCACCGGCATGACCTGTGCCAGTTGTGCAGGTCGGGTCGAGCGTGCCCTGGCCAGAGTGCCCGGGGTCACCCATGTCACGGTCAACCTGGCCAACGAACGCGCCCATGTACAGACACAAACCGGAACCGACCCACAGACGCTGATCGCGGCCGTCAGCGATGCGGGCTATGACGCCACCCTGTTTCAGGGCGAGCAGGCTGACGCCGCCAGAAAGATCCGTCACCTCAATCGCGACCGCTGGGCCTTGGCACTGGCGATCGTCCTGGCCTTGCCGCTGGTGCTGCCCATGCTGGCAAGCCCTTTCGGATTGCACTGGATGCTGCCCGCCTGGGTGCAATTCGTTCTGGCCACCCCTGTGCAGTTCATCCTCGGCGCACGCTTTTACGTGGCGGCCTGGAAAGCCGTACGGGCAGGTGCAGGCAACATGGACTTGCTGGTTGCCATCGGCACCAGTGCCGGATACGGCCTGAGCCTTTATCAATGGATCAATGCCGCACCCGGTCACCTGCCGCATCTGTATTTCGAGGCGTCGGCCGTGGTCATCGCCCTGGTGTTGCTGGGCAAATACCTGGAAAGCCGTGCCAAGCGCAAGACCGCCAGTGCCATACGTGCCCTGGAGGCACTGCGCCCCGAGCGCGCCCTGAAAGTGATCGACGGCCAGGAACACGATGTCGCCATCAGCGAATTGCAGATCGACGATCTGGTACGGGTCAAACCCGGTGAGCGCTTCCCTGTGGACGGTCAAGTCATGGAAGGCCGCAGCCATGCCGACGAAGCCCTGATCAGCGGTGAAAGCCTTCCGGTCCCCAAACAGCCCGGCGACAGCGTCACCGGCGGCGCCATCAACGGCGAAGGCCTGTTGCTGATCAGGACCACCGCGCTGGGCACCCAAACGGTGCTGGCGCGCATCATCCGTCTGGTCGAAGAAGCCCAGGCGGGCAAGGCTCCGATACAGCGTCTGGTGGACAAGGTCAGCCAAGTGTTCGTGCCGACCGTACTGGTCATTGCCTTTTTCACACTGGCGGGCTGGTTACTGGCCGGCGCATCGCTGGAAGTCGCCTTGATCAACGCGGTCACGGTGCTGGTCATCGCTTGCCCATGCGCCCTGGGCCTGGCAACGCCCACAGCCATCATGGCCGGGACCGGTGTCGCTGCGCGCTACGGAATCCTGATCAAGGATGCCGAAGCGCTGGAACGTGCCCATGAAGTGGATGCCGTGGTGTTCGACAAGACAGGCACGCTGACCTGCGGCACACCTCGCATCACCAACATGATCGCCGTGGAAGGCAACGAAGAGCAGTTGCTGGAACGGGCAGGCGCCCTGCAACGCGGCAGCGAGCACCCGTTGGCCAAGGCCGTACTGGAAGTCTGTCGCGAGTGGCAACTGAAACTCGACAGCACCGAGCACAGCCAGTCACTCACCGGACGCGGCATCGCCGGGGCTGTCGAAGGGCATCAACTGGCACTGGGCAACAGGCGTCTGCTGGAAGAAAACAACTTGCAGATGGGTGAACTGGCCGAGTCCGCCAGAACCTGGGAGGCCGAAGGCCGCACCCTGTCATGGCTGATCGAGCAAGGCCCCCAACCGGTCGTCCTGGGAATGTTTGCCTTCGGGGACACCCTCAAGCCCGGCGCAGAGCAGGCCATGCAACAACTGACTGCCCGCGGCATCAGTTGCCATTTGCTGACGGGCGACAATCCCGGCAGTGCCAAGGCAGTGGCCCAGGCCCTGGGCATCAACAATGTGCATGCCGAAGTCCTGCCGGACGAAAAGGCCGCGATTGTGGAGCACCTGAAAAAGAACCATGTCGTGGCAATGGTCGGTGATGGCATCAACGACGCCCCGGCACTGGCTGCGGCCGATATCGGCATCGCCATGGGAGGCGGCACCGACGTGGCGATGCATGCTGCCGGCATTACCCTGATGCGCGGCGAACCGCAACTGGTGCCGGCGGCGCTGGAGATCAGTCGCAAGACCTACGCCAAGATTCGCCAGAACCTGTTCTGGGCATTTGTCTACAACCTGATCGGCATCCCGCTGGCGGCCCTGGGTTACCTCAACCCGGTTCTGGCCGGAGCAGCGATGGCCCTGTCCAGCGTCAGCGTGGTGAGCAATGCGCTGCTGCTCAAGACCTGGAAACCGGACGACAGAGGAGAGGCATGATGAACATCGGCCAGGCAGCCGAAAAAAGCGGCTTGAGCGCCAAGATGATCCGTTACTACGAATCCATCGGCCTGCTGAAGGCCGCCAGTCGCAGCGGCAGCGGTTACCGTGTGTACGGGTCTGAAGACCTGCATACGCTGGCCTTCGTCAAACGTTCGCGGGATCTCGGTTTTTCGCTGGAAGAGGTCGGCAAACTGCTGACCCTCTGGCAGGATCGACAGCGTGCCAGCGCCGATGTGAAGGCGCTGGCTCATCAGCATATCCTCGACCTGAATCAGAAGATCGATGAACTGGCGAGCCTTCGCGACACCTTGCAGGAGCTGGTGGAGCATTGCCATGGCGACGACCGCCCCGACTGCCCGATCCTCAAGGACCTGGCGTCGGGGGGCTGCTGTAACTGAAGCGCTTTACGGCTCTGTGTGGAAGCGAGTTCATTCGCGAATGAGCGGATCGCCGCCCGATTCGCTCCTACCTGCGCGTGCCCGCAATCTGGTTACTGCATCCAGGGCGGAGGCGGTTCTTCGGTGGATTTACCCTTGGGGGCATCCTCGGCAGCACGGGCAGCCTGACGACGCTCTTCATCCAGGCGTGCTGCCTCAATCTCGCGCAACACGCCCCTCACATCGGCGGACACTTCCGAATCCTTGAACTCGCCTGTCAGCACCGTAGACGGCGACAGCGTTCCGGCCTCGTAATACGCCCACATTTCCTTCGCATATCGGGTGGCCTTCAGCTCCGGCGCGAAACGCCCGAAGTAGGACGCCATGTTGTTCACATCACGCTCCAGCATGGTGAAGGCGTGGTTGTTGCCCGCCGCGTCCACCGCCTGGGGCAGATCGATGATGACCGGACCGTTCGGGGCCAGCAGCACGTTGAACTCCGACAGGTCACCGTGCACCAGACCGGTACACAGCATCAGCACGATCTGCTGGATAAGGAATGCGTGATACTCGCGCGCCTGATCCGGCTCCAGGACCACATCGTTCAAGCGGGGAGCCGCATCGCCGTACTCGTCGGCAACCAGCTCCATGAGCAGGACCCCTTCCAGAAAATCGAAAGGCTTGGGAACCCTCACACCGGCATTGGCCAGACGGAACAGCGCCGCGACCTCAGCATTCTGCCAGGCATCCTCGGCCTCTTTACGACCGTATTTGGAGCCCTTGGCCATGGCCCTTGCCTGCCGGCTATTGCGTACCTTGCGACCTTCCTGATACTCGGCCGCCTGGCGGAAACTGCGTTTATTCGCCTCCTTGTAAACCTTGGCACACCGCAGCTCTTTGCCACAGCGCACCACATAAACAGCTGCCTCTTTACCACTCATGAGAGGGCGCAGCACTTCGTCGACCAGACCGTCTTCGATCAGGGGTTCAATGCGTTTAGGAGTTTTCATCAGCTTTTATTGTGGGTCCTTTGTTGCCTGATACGCGATTGTTGCCGTTATACGGCAATCCTCCGCCAGCGAGTAGAGGGAACATCCGCCGGAATCGGACAGTTTTCATGGAAAATGGCTTGAACCGCCGGATTCAAGCACCTTTCGTGCCGCACGCTTCGTGAAAGATATTACGATTCCAAAAAACACTACCGTAGGAAAAGGCAGCAATTGGCACCTCTTTCGTGCCGAAATCAGCTCGAAGAGTTCCCTTGAACGGTAATCAAACGATCGGTGAAAGCCTTTGCCCAGGCAAACAAAAACGCGGTGCCTGCCCCAAGGGCAGACACCGCGTTGCATGGCTCACGCATCAGGACTCGTGGGTTTGCTCGGCCAGGGCCACGGCACGGAACATGGCCCGACGCTTGTTGAGGGTTTCTTCCCACTCCAGCGCCGGTACCGAGTCGGCCACGATGCCGCCCCCGGCCTGCACATGCAGCTCACCGTTCTTGATCACCGCAGTACGAATGGCAATCGCGGTGTCCATGTTGCCGTTCCACGCCAGATAACCCACGGCTCCACCGTAGACGCCACGCTTGACCGGCTCCAGTTCGTCGATGATTTCCATGGCACGGATTTTCGGCGCGCCGGACAAGGTACCCGCCGGGAGGATCGCACGCAGCGCGTCCATGGCCGTCAGCCCGCTTTTCAGTTGGCCGGTCACGTTGGAAACAATGTGCATGACGTTGGAGTAACGCTCGATGACCATTTTCTCCGTCAGCTTGACCGAACCGATTTCCGAGACACGCCCCGTGTCGTTACGCCCCAGATCGATGAGCATCAGGTGCTCGGCGATTTCCTTGTCGTCGGACAGCAGGTCTTCCTCGAGGGCACGGTCCGCTTCTTCAGTCGCGCCCCGTGGGCGTGTACCGGCAATCGGGCGAACGGTGACCAGATTGTCTTCGACCCGAACCAATACTTCCGGCGAGCTGCCGACCACATGGAAGTCGCCGAAGTTGAAGAAGTACATGTAAGGCGTCGGGTTGAAGCAGCGCAGCGCCCGGTACAGGTCGATGGGCGCGGCCTTGAAGTCGATGGACATGCGCTGTGACGGCACGACCTGCATCACATCCCCGGCCAGGATGTATTGCTTGATGGTGTCGACGGCCTTTTCGTAGTCACCCTGGGTGAAGCTGGAGCGGAACACCGGCTCTGCCGCCTGTGCACGGCCCAGTTCCAGACCACGGCGTGGCGCGATCGGCTGACGCAGTTTTTCCATCAGGTCATCAAGACGGGACAGGCCGTGCTCATAGGCATCCTGTTGAGCCGGATCGACCAGCACGATAGCGTGCATCTTGCCTGCCAGGTTATCGAACACCACCACCGCATCGGACACCATCAACAGGATATCCGGCACGCCCAGCGGATCCGGATTCGGGCAATTGGCCAGACGCTTTTCGACATAGCGTACGCAGTCATAGCCGAAATACCCCACCAGCCCGCCATTGAAACGCGGCAAGCCGGCAATGGTCGGTACGTTGTAGCGGGCCTTGAACGTTTCGACGAAGTCCAGCGGGTCTTCAACCTCCAGGCTTTCGACTTCTGCACCCTCGTGAGTCACGCTGACGTGATGCCCGTGAACGCGCATTACGGTGCTGCACGGCAAGCCGATGATCGAGTAACGCCCCCACTTCTCCCCGCCCTGCACAGACTCCAGCAGGTAAGAGTTCGGCTGATCGGCCAGTTTCAGGTAGATCGACAGCGGTGTATCGAAGTCAGCCAGGGTTTCGCGGGCCAACGGGATGCGGTTATAGCCAGCAGCAGCCAAACGCAGGAATTCTTCACGGTTCATGAGCAGCCTCGTGGTTTGAGGGTAAAACGGTCAGGTAGGCAAACGTGCCGCACAGGCGGCCGGGATCAAGTCAGGCGCGCCAACGCCAACGGGCCAGGGCCTTGATGACTTTCATCCAGAGTTTGCGAGTGACCACCACGATGGAATCTCTAAAGGAGGGACGTTCAATGTCGGGCAACAGTATCTCAGCGTCCTGATCCAGGCAACCGGGAATCAGCTGGCGCAGATCGTCGATGACCATGGCCGGAGACTCTTCGGCAATCGGTCTGCCATGGTTATACCCGTAACTCAGGGCAACACAGGTCACGCCAGCAGCCTTGGCCGCCTGTACATCGGAGCGAGAGTCACCGACAAACAGCGACTGGGAGGCCGGAATACCGGACATTTTCATGACGAAAAACAGGGCCGCCGGATCCGGCTTGCGCTGAGGCATGGTGTCGCCACCGATGATCCAGCGAAAGAAACGCCCCAGCTTCATTTCATCCAGCAAGGGGGCCACGAAGCGCTCCGGCTTGTTGGTGATGAGGGCCATCTCAACGCCCATCTTCTGCAGCCACTTCAAGGTTTCACGAACGCCGGGATAGACCACGGTGAATTCATGTTTCTCGGCATAAGCCTGCATGAAGATGTCCTGCGCCTGCCCGGCCAGTGTCTCATCGACACCGCTGCAGTCGAGGTCGTTGGCCAGCGCCCGACGCACCAGGGTCGGTGCGCCGTTGCCAATCCACTGCCGGACCGATTCAATACCGGCCGCCGGACGTCCGAGTTCGAGCAGCATCTTGTCCACGGCCACGGCCAGATCAGGCACCGAGTCCACGAGGGTCCCGTCCAGATCGAACATGATCAGTCTGGGCAACTTGCCCGCAAACAGCTGCTCGAAGCCACTCATGGGCGTGCCGACGCCAGTTCGTTACGCATTTTTTCGATCACTTCCTTGTAGTCGGGGGCATTGAAGATAGCCGAACCGGCCACGAATGTGTCGGCACCTGCGGCAGCGATTTCACGAATGTTGGCGACATTGACGCCGCCATCGATCTCCAGGCGGATATCGCGGCCCGACGCATCGATCAAGGCACGCGCCTCGCGCAGCTTGTTGAGGGTGCCAGGGATGAACTTCTGCCCGCCAAAACCGGGGTTGACGCTCATGAGCAGGATCATGTCGACCTTGTCCATCACGTATTCCAGCAGGTTCAGCGGCGTAGCCGGGTTGAACACCAGGCCCGACTTGCAGCCGGCTTCACGGATCAGTTGCAGCGAACGATCGATATGCTGGGTCGCTTCCGGGTGGAAGGTGATGTAGGTCGCACCGGCCTCGACGAAGTCGCCGATGATGCGATCCACCGGGCTGACCATCAGGTGCACATCGATAGGCGCCGTAACGCCATATTTACGCAGCGCGCTGCACACCATCGGGCCAATGGTCAGGTTCGGAACGTAGTGGTTGTCCATGACATCGAAGTGGACGAAGTCGGCGCCAGCGGCCAGCACATTGTCGACATCCTCGCCCAGACGGGCAAAGTCAGCGGATAGAATCGATGGGGCAATAACGAAGGGCTGCATGGCGCACCTGTTTGAGCAGAATCACGGTGGCGCGCATTGTACTCCAAGAGATCGGGATATGCCTTGGAGGATGTTTTTTCGCGAATGAATTCCTGCGAACGCAGGAGCGAATTCATTCGCGAAACAGGCGTGAAGTGCCCTCTTCGCGGATAAATCCGCGCCTACAGGAGCAATTATTCTCCCTGGGTCCTCAGCTTCTCACTACGCCCGCGCAGCCATTCCAGCACCAGCAGCAAGGCCACCGAGAAGGCGATGAGCAGGGTCGCGGCGGCGGCGATGGTCGGGCTGAGGTTTTCGCGGATACCGCTGAACATCTGGCGCGGCAGGGTCGCTTGTTCGGGGCCCGCGAGGAACAGGGTCACCACGACTTCATCGAACGACGTCGCAAAGGCGAACAAGGCCCCGGAAATCACACCCGGCGCAATCAGCGGCAGGGTCACCCGACGAAAGGTCGTCAACGGCGACGCGCCGAGGTTGGCGGCAGCACGAACCAGGTTGTAGTTGAAGCCCTGCAGGGTAGCCGACACGGTGATGATCACGAACGGCACGCCCAAGACCGCATGCACCAGGATCAACGAGGTGTAGCTGTTGCCCAGCCCCAGTGGGGCGAAGAACAGGTAGCTGGCGACACCGACAATCACCATCGGTACGACCATGGGGGAAATCACCAGCGCCATGACCAGGGGTTTACCGGGGAAGTTGCCACGGGTCAGGCCAATCGAAGCCAGCGTGCCAAAGACCATCGCCAGCACGGTGGAAGCCGGGGCGACGATCATGCTGTTCTTCAGCGCACGCATCCATTCGGCAGAACCGAAAAAGTCCTGATACCACTGCAACGAAAAGCCTTGCAGCGGATAGACCAGAAAGCTGCCCGAGTTGAACGACAACGGCACGATGACCAGTACCGGCAAGACCAGAAACAACAGCACCAGCGCACAGATGATGCGCAGCGCGTAATACCAGATGCGCTCGATGGGCGACGAATAAGAGTTCAGCATGATGATTCCCCTCAGCTCAAACGCAGGCGGCTGGCGCCGACCAACCAGCTATAGATCAGGTACAGCACAATAGTCGCCAGCAGCAGCAACCCGCCCAGGGCCGTCGCCATGCCCCAGTTGATGCTGGTGTTGGTGTAGAACGCCACGAAGTAGCTGACCATCTGATCGTTCGGGCTGCCCAGCAAGGCCGGGGTGATGTAGTAGCCGATCGACAGGATGAAGACCAGCAGACAGCCTGCACCGATCCCGGCATAGGTCTGTGGGAAATACACTCGCCAGAAGCTGGTGAACGGATGGCAACCCAGCGAAATGGCCGCACGCATGTACGTCGGGGAGATGTTTTTCATCACGCTGTAGATCGGCAGGATCATGAACGGCAGCATGATATGCACCATCGAGATGTAGACACCGACCCGGTTGAAGACCAGCTCCAGCGGTTTATCGATGATGCCCATGGCCATCAGCGCGCCATTGATCAGGCCGCTCGATTGCAGCAACACGATCCAGGCCGCCACGCGCACCAGAATCGATGTCCAGAACGGCAACAGCACCAGAATCATCAGCAGGTTGCTCTGCCGTGCCGGCAGGCTGGCCAGCAGGTAAGCCAAGGGATAGGCCAGTACCAGACAGATGGTGGTGATGACCAGCCCCATCCAGAAGGTGCGGGTGAAGATATCCAGATAAATGGCTTGATCGGGCGTTGCAGCGGCGACTTCACCGACGTCATCGATACGATGATCGACAGCAGCCAGCAGGTAATAAGGTGTGAAACTGCTGGTATTGCGACGAATCGCCTGCCAGTAGGCAGGGTCGCCCCAACGCTCGTCCAGCGCTTCCAGTGCATCCTTGTAGGATTCAGGCTCGGTCTTGAAAGGCAGCGCACGGGCCGTCTTGCTCAGCAGGCTGCGATAGCCGGCCAGTTCCATGTTCAGACGCTTGGACAGTTCGCCAAGGGTCGAATTCTTGCGGGTTTCAGCCAGGTCCAGACTCAGGGCCTTGTAGACCGACTCGGGCGGAAGCCCTTTACCGTCCCACTTGTCGACTTCGACAACGGTGCCCGGCAGTGCGGCAACGACTTCCGGGTTGCCGACGCTCTTGTAGAGCAGCGCAGCGATAGGCACCAGAAAGACCAGCAGCAGAAAGATGACCAACGGAGCGATCAGGGCCTGGGCTTTCCAGCGGTTGACCCGTTCGGCACGGGCCAGGCGTTGCTTCAAGTTGGGGCTGGCGCCTTCAGTCAGGGGCACGGCGGTGGCCATAGCGAACTCCGAAATCTTTGAACGAGGGGAGCGTTCCCTGAGGTCGGGAACGCTCCTGGGTCTAACTCAGGTTGACGCGATTACTTGGCGGCCCAAGCGGTGAAACGCTGTTCCAGCGACTCGCCGTTGTCAGTCCAGAAGGTCACGTCCATCTGCACCTGATCCTTGATGTTTTCAGGTGTGGTCGGCATGTTTTGCAGGGTTTCCTTGTCCAGCAAGGCGACCGCCTGAGTATTGGCCGGGCCGTAGGCGATGTTCTGCGAATAGGTCTTCTGCTGCTCGGGGCTCAGGATGTAAGCGATGAATTTCTTCGCGGCTTCGGCGTTTTTCGAGCCCTTTGGAATGGCCCATGCGTCGAAGTCATAAACGCCACCGGTCCAGACCACTTTCAGGTTGCTTTCCTTCTGCACGGCCGCGATACGACCGTTGTAGGCCGAGCTCATGACCACGTCGCCGGAAGCGAGGTATTGAGGCGGCTGAGCGCCCGCTTCCCACCATTGAATGTTTGGCTTGAGTTCATCGAGCTTCTTGAAGGCGCGGTCCTGACCGTCCTTGCTGGCCAGTACCTTGTAGACGTCTTTCGGCGCAACGCCGTCGGCCATCAAGGCGAATTCCAGAGTGTATTTGGCGCCTTTACGCAGACCGCGCTTGCCCGGGAATTTCTTGGTGTCCCAGAAATCAACCCAACTGGTCGGAGCCGTGCTGACCTTGTCGGCGTTGTAAGCCAGGACAGTGGACCATACGAAGAAGCCTGCACCGCAGGTCGTCAGCGCGCCCGGCACGAAGTTCTCGGCCTTGCCGAACAGAGCCGGGTCCAGTTCCTCGAACATGTCTTCGTCGCAACCACGGGACAGTTCAGGCGATTCGACTTCTACCAGATCCCAGGAAACGCTCTTGGTGTCGACCATGGTTTTGACCTTGGCCATTTCACCGTTGTACTCGCCCGCGATGATCTTGCCGTGACCGGCCTTCTCCCAAGGGGCGTAGAAAGCCTTTTCCTGGGCCGCCTTGTTGGCACCGCCGAAAGAGATGACCGTCAGATCGGTGGCCATGGCTTGCGTCGCACACATCATGCCCAACGTGATGGCGGTGAACTTCAATGATTTCAGCATTTATTCTTTTCTCCACGAGCAGTGTTGGTAAGCGATTGGGATGGGCGATCGTTCGCCTCTGTTGTTGCTTTTATCGATAGATCAATGCACTTGCTGCAAGGGATCGAGCGCGCGCACGTGCTCGACTTGCCAACCCAGGGGGACTACGTCGCCAACGCTCAACGCGGGGTCCAGCTCCGCAATGGGTTGCTTGACGAAGAAGTCAGTCTTGTCGGCCACTTCAAGGCGCACACGCACGTGGTCGCCCAGGTAAATGAACTCGGCCACACGGCCCGAAAAGCGGTTGGCACAGCTTTCGCTGCGACCATTGAGGCTGATACGTTCGGGACGAATCGACAGGGTGACCGGTTCACCGGCCTGCCCGACGTTGATTGCCAGCGCCTCGACTTTTTCACCGCGTCCCAGCTCGACGACACAGCGCTCGCCGTTGCGGCTGACCAGACGCCCGCTGAGGCGGTTGTTCTCGCCGATGAAATTGGCGACAAACGTATTCTTGGGTTCTTCGTAGAGGGTGCGCGGATCGGCGATCTGTTGAATCTCGCCCTGATGGAAAACCGCCACCCGGTCAGACATGGTCAACGCCTCGCCCTGGTCGTGGGTCACGTAGACCACGGTCACGCCCAGACGCTGGTGAAGATGCTTGATTTCCATCTGCATGTGCTCGCGCAACTGCTTGTCGAGCGCACCGAGCGGTTCATCCATCAATACCAGTTGCGGCTCGAACACCAAGGCGCGGGCCAGGGCCACACGCTGTTGCTGACCACCGGACAGCTGTGCCGGATAACGGTGCGCAAAGGCGTCCAGTTGCACCATGCCCAGCGCGCGTTTGACCTTCTCGCCGATGTCGGTCTTGCTCATGCCGCGCACCGACAGCGGAAACGCCAGGTTCTCGGCGACCGTCATGTGTGGGAACAAGGCGTAGTTCTGGAACACCATGCCGATGTCGCGTTTATGCGGCGGCACGTTGTTGATGGCTCGCCCACCCAGCAGGATTTCACCGGCGGTCGGCGTCTCGAAACCGGCCAGCATCATCAGACTGGTGGTCTTGCCGGAGCCCGACGGCCCGAGCAGGGTGAGGAATTCGCCTTTGCGAATGTCCAGGTTCAGGTCTTTGACGATCAGTGCTTCGCCGTCGTAGCTCTTCTGAACACCACGAAAGCTGACCAGAACATCATTCGCCCCAGCGCTTGAATCGACGTCGCTCATTACCCACACCTTTGTTTTATCTGCGTGAGTTCAAGCCTAGAACAGGCCACACACCGCGCAAATCGGGGGTCAGGAGAGAATTGCCTAGGCAGGCTGGAAGCGACGCTGTAGGGATTGCCCTACACGAATGGCGCGATTGGATAAGTGGGAATGTCGTTCATTTTCCGGGTAATCGACCTGTGGGACCGAATTCATTCGGGAAAGCGTCCTGCCTGCCACCTCAGGTACGTCGTTTTTCGCGAATGAATTCGCTCCTACGGGGTCGTTTTTAGATCAGAGCAGCTTGTGCTCCATCGCATACTTCACAAGGTCCGCCAGCGAGTTGAGGTTCATCTTCTGCATCAGCCGCGCCTTGTGGGTGCTGATGGTCTTGCTGCTCAAGGCCAGTTGCTGGGCGATGTCATTGACGTTCGCGCCCTGGGCCAGACGCTCGAAAACCGAAAATTCGCGCTCCGACAGAAGTGAGTGCAAGGGACGGTTATCCGTGAGGCCGACCTCGAAGACCATGCGGTCCGCCAGTTCCGGGTCGATATAACGTCCACCGGCCGCCACCCGACGAATGGCGGTCAGCAGCAAGGCCGGATCACTGTCCTTGGTTGCATACCCTGCAGCCCCCACCTTCAAGGCGCGGGCGGCCATTTGTGCCTCGTCATGCATCGACAGCACAAGGATCACCGGCGGATTGTTCAAGGCCCGAATCCGGGGAATCGCCTCCAGCCCGTTGACGCCCGGCATGGAGATATCCAGCAGCACCACTTCGCAAGGCACATGACGAAGTGTTTCAAGCAACTGCTCGCCATTGCTGGCCTCGCCCACCACCAGCAGATCCTTTGCCAGGCCAATCAGTTGTTTGATGCCCTCACGCACGATGGTGTGGTCTTCGGCGACCAGTACACGAATCACGTTTCTCGCTCCTGCCCCACAGGGTCCAACGGAATATATGCGCGCAAGGTTGTGCCTTCACCGACCTCGCTGTCCAGTTCCAATCGACCGCCCAGCATCAGGACTCGCTCGCGCATCCCCACCAGACCAAACGAAACCGGCTTGTCGGGCTGCATGACAAACCCCTGGCCGTCATCGGCAATGGTCATGCACATCACGCCCCTTTCCAGCGTCAGGCTGACTTCCACCGTATGCGCCCGGGCATGACGCATCACGTTGGTCAGCGCCTCCTGAAGAATGCGAAACATGCCGGTTGCCCTCGCGTCGCTGAGCGTCGGCAGATTGTCCGGCACCTGCACCAGACACGGAATCTGCGTGCGCGCCTCGAAACGTCGGGCCTGCCATTCGATGGCCGAGGCAATACCGGCGTCGAGAATCGGCGGACGCAAGGCGGTCGCCACGTCGCGGATCAACTGAAAGAGTTGGGCAATCAGACGCTTCATGCTGTTCAGGCGCTCGCCCAGCCCCGGATCGAGACCGGCATAGGCCAGCTCGCACATGGACGTCTCCAGCTTCAGAACCGTCAGCATCTGCCCCAGCTCGTCATGCACTTCCCGGGCAATGCGGGCCTTCTCCTCTTCCCGCACGCTTTCCAGATGCGCCGACAGCTCACGCAACTGATCGTGAGCACGCCGTCGCTCGCTGACATCACTGAGGAATACCACCAGGTATTCAGCTTCCTGGAAACGCAGGAAGCTCAAAGACACGTCCGCCGGCAACACACTGCCGTCGGCACGGATGCAATTGGTCTCGAACACTTGCGGACTGTCTTCGCTTGAACGGGCGTTCTTCCACAGATTCAGCCAGCGATCCATGTGCAGGCCAGGCTCGAAATCGATCAAGGGTCGGTCGACGACACCGCCCGGCGCGTAGCCCAGCATGGACTCGGCGGCCTGATTGGCATAACGCACCCGACTGTCCCAATTGACCCAGAGAATACCGACCGTGCTCTGATCGATGGAGAACTGCGCCAGGCGCAGTGCCTCTTCACCCGCGACCCGTCGCGCGATGTCTTCCCGGGCCGCGAGCAACTCCTGCTCCAGGGCCTGCTGCTGACGGCGCTGCCAGATGACAATGGCGAAGCAGGCCAACAGCATCACCAGCAGCAACAGGCAGAGGTTCTGCCACAAGCCAGGCGACTCACTGAAGCGCGAAGGCTTGAGCGGCATCCAGCGGGCATGCAGTTGATCCAGCGCCTTCGCGGGAATGGCATGCAGGGCCTCGGTGACGATGGCGGCCAGTTGCGGCGCATCCCGCCGCGTTGCCACACGTAACAATTGCGGCAGGCCGATATCACCCACCACCGCCAGCCCGGCGAACTCCGGTTCACGGAACAGACGACTGAGCTGAGCCTCATCCACGACGGCGTATCGCGCCTGCTGGCTCAACAGTAATTGCAGCGCCTGACGCTCGAGCGGCACACCTTGCAGGTTCAGATGAGGGTAATTGCTGCGCAGGTAATCGGCCGTCGGACCGGGCATCCGCACCGCGACACGAGAACGCTCATCGACCTTTTCCAGATCCACCGCAGAGCTGCCATCGCGCTCTCCGATCAGCAATTGCGACACCCGCAGATAAGGGTCGGAAAACAGCCAGATCCGCAGCCCGGCCGGGGTTTGCATCAGCCCTGGAGCCAGGTCCACCTGCCCCGCCGCTACAGCCTTTTCCAGCGAAGCCTGATCGGGAAAGTTTCGCCATAGCAACTCGACTTGCAGCGCCGTGGCCAGTGCATTCATCAGGTCGACATTGGCACCCGACAATTGCTGCAGACGCTGATCGAACTGGGCATAAGGCGCATGCATCACCAGACCGACACGCAAGGGACCGTGCTGGTCCAGCCAGGCGCGTTGCGCCTGACTCAGCACAGCGGGCACAACCTGCTCCTGCTCATCCGCATGCGTATTCACCGCCAGCGCCATCAAGAGCACCGTCAGGCAGCCGATAAAAACGGAGCGCAGAAGACGAATCATCAAGGTGTCGTTCTCATGTGTTTTCATTGGGCGATCATGAACCGCCCAAGCCTGGGCCTGACAAATACCGATCAACACATTAGGCTGCCGGGATAGTTTCTGGCCTGGAATATTCGATGTCCCATACCTTTCGTGCAACGCTTCCTGCATTGTTCCTGTCGCTGATAGTACCTTGTACCTTGCCTGCGATGGCGGCCGATCCTGCTCCCGCCAAGGATGCCGCACCCACGGAAGCACCGGTAGAGCGCGCCCCGCTTCTGACCCGCGCCCAGGAAGATGCCATTGCCCTTGAGCGCCAATTGCCCCCGCAGGATCTGCAGCAGTTGCAGGCTGGCGACGAAAGCTTCCTGGCCCTCTGGAAACCGGCCAACAGCGCAGAACCACAAGGCGCGGTCATTCTTCTTCCCGGAGCCGGCGAGTCGGCAGACTGGCCGGACATCATCGGGCCGCTACGCCGCAAGTTTCCCGATACCGGCTGGGCCACGCTGAGCATCACGCTGCCGGATGTACAGGACGAAGCCCTGATGCCTCGGGAGCCGGATGCTCCCGCCACGGATGAAAAACCCAAGGAAGCGGCCAAGGACGACACTGCCAAAGAGGCCGACGCGCAAGCCCAGGCCGGTGACGACGCGGCAAAGGCGGCCGCCGCCGAGGAGCGTGCCAAGGCAGAAGCCGAAAAGATCTTTGCCCGCATCGAAAGCGCGATCAGCTTTGCCCAACAGAACAAGGCCCGCAGCATCGTGCTGGTCGGTCATAGCAGCGGCGCCTATTGGGCGGCGCGTTTCCTGAATGAACGGCCATCGCCGGCGGTGCAGAAGTTCGCGATGGTGGCGGCACGCGAGCCCCTCAATACCAAGCCTTCACTGCTGGAACTGATACCGACGCTGAAAATGAAAACCGCAGACTTCGTCTACAGGAACCTGGCCGCCCAGGCAGCCAACGACCGCTTGCAGGCCAGCAAGCGCACCAAGGGCGCAGGCTTTACGCAAGTCGGGCTGACCAACATTGCTGGCAATGAAGACGCCGAACAGGAGCAGATCTTTCGACGCATCCGCGGCTGGGTCGAAGCCAACTAAACCACATGCTGCACAGGCCTGCCGGAGCTCCGGCAGGCACGATGCCTCAACGAAACCCGCGACGCGCCTTGATCAGCCTGTAAGCACTGTGCAGCTCACTGGTCTTCTCGGTGGCCACACGCACTTGCAGTGCATTGGCTCCGGCCCCCGCGATCTTGTCCGGATGATGCCGACTGAGCAGACGGCGATAGGCCCGCTTGATGCTCGCAGGGTCCGTATCGGCCTGCACACCCAGCAATGACAACGCACCGTTGTATTCATCCTTGCTGCTGACGGGGGCCTTCTTCATCGGATCATGCTCGGCAGCCAGCGCATCGATCCTCTGCTCAGACCACCCCAGCCACATGCCCCACGCTCCGATCAGCTCACGCTCGATCCGAGTCATCCTGCCATCAGCCCAGGCCATGCGCCAACAGGCCCGCAACAGGCCTTCGGCCATACCCGGCTGTGCACGCAGGCGACGCAGATAACTGCGCAGCCCGTCCGCGCCATCCTTGCCACGATTGAAAGCGGTAATGGCCAGACGCTGCGCCGCTTCATCCATGTTCAAGCGGCGCATTTCCGCACGAGCCTGATGGATGTGACTGGCCGTTACCCGCCCTCCGCTCTTGGCCAGACGGCCCAGCAACACGAACAGCAGGTCCTCGTCCCGTATGGCAGACCGCCCACCCAGACGCTCACGCACATGCGCCCAACTGTGCAACTGCAAACGACGATCAAGCGCCTGTCCCAGCAACGCGCCGAGCATCGCGCCCGGGATGCTGGCGATGGCATAACCGGCTCCGGCGCCGATCAGTGTGCCAGGCCATAACATCTAGCGAGACTCCGCCAGCAATCGTTCGACTTCATCCAGGCGCTCATGAGTCCCGACATCGACCCAGGTCCCCTGGAAGTGCTCTCCCGTGACCAGCCCCTGCGCCATGACATCGCGCAGCAACGGGGCCAGCTTGAATGCACCGGCCTCACAAGCGGCGAACAGGCGTGGGTGCAGGACCGCAATCCCGCTGTAAGTCAGACGTGGAGCATCAGTACCCGCATCGAACAGGCGGCCTTCGACCAGCGAAAAATCGCCTGTCGGGTTGTGTGCGGGATTATCAATCATGACCAGATGAGCAAGACCGGTCAGAGGCTTGCGCAGCCCGGCAAAGCTGTAATCGGTCCAGATGTCGCCATTGACCACGACAAAGGGCTCCTCCCCCAGCAATGGCAACGCACGAAAAATGCCGCCCCCGGTTTCCAGTGGCTCGCCTTCGGGTGAGTAGCGAATATTCAGCCCCCAGCGCTGGCCGTCTCCCAGATGGTCTTCGATCTGCTGCCCCAGCCAGGCATGGTTGATGACCAGGTCGTGAAAGCCGGCCTGCTTGAGTGCATTCAAATGGTATTCGATCAATGGAACACCGCCAGCACGCACCAACGGTTTTGGTGTGTGCAAGGTCAACGGACGCATCCGTTCGCCCTTTCCGGCAGCGAGAATCATCGCTTTCATGCAAGCCCCTTCAACACAATCGATTCCTTTTCAAAAAATCACCTCTCATGCCGACGTCGGCAGGCTGGCCAGCAATTGCTTCAATTCCGCCAGCTCCGGGCGTCGCGCCAGAACAGCTTCGATGTAAGAGAAGAAACGCGGCACATCGCCCAGGTAACGAGGCTTGCCATCACGATGACAAATCCGGGCAAAAATCCCGATAACCTTCAAGTGGCGCTGAACACCCATCAAATCGCTGGCCCGCAAAAACTCGGCAAAGTCCTCCTGGACCGGGATGCCCTGGGCACGCGCCTTGTCCCAATAGCCGCTCAACCAGCCCGTTACACGTTCTTGAGGCCAGCTCAGGAACGCATCCTTGAACAGGCAGGTAATGTCATAAGTGACCGGCCCGTAAACCGCATCCTGGAAATCCAGCACGCCTGGGTTGGGTTCGCTGATCATCAGGTTGCGCGGCATATAGTCGCGATGGACCAGAACCCTGGGCTGCGCCAGAGCGCTTTCGATCAACAGATCACTGACACGCTGCCAACTGGCCAATTGTGCCTGATCCAGTTCGACGCCCAGATGCCGTTTCACATACCACTCAGGAAAAAGCTCCAGCTCGCGGCGCAGCAACGCTACGTCATAGCTGGGTAATGGCGCCTCCATCGGCAATTGCTGATAAGCCAGCAACGCATCGATCGCATCGGAAAACAGCCCGTCGGCATTCTCTGCGTCGATCACATCCAGATAGGTCTTGCGTCCCAGATCATTGAGCAGCAGGAACCCTTGCGTCAGGTCTTCGGCATAAATTTTCGGAACATTAATGCCCGAACAGGCCAATAAATGAGCAATGTCCACAAAGGGTTTGCAGTTTTCCTGCGGTGGAGGCGCATCCATGACAATAAAAGTTCGCCCACCGCCTTCCCAGCGGAAATAACGGCGAAAACTGGCATCGCTACTGGCCGCAGTCAATGTGGCCGGGGGTACGCCGCCCCATTGCTGCGCTGCGAAGAGCGCTGGAAGCTGCTCATCGAGCCAAACTTTCAAGGATTGAAGGCGTATATCTTGATCTGACATTACAAGGGTCTCCGACGGCGCTAGCCGTCAAGCGGGTCATGCTTTATTATCCGGGATCTTTTTCAGCCCATCGAGAGGCGTGCGGCCCCCCCGCGGGCAGATGGCGCGCAGGAAGCCCGGACTAATAAGATGGCATTGAAATCCCCCGCGTTTCGTAAAAAATTTCCGTTGCTCGTAACCGGCAGTTTGCTGGCGATGCAACCCCTGGCCACTCAGTTCGTGGTTGCCGCGGAACAGTATGACTGCTCAGTCTCTGCTTCGGGTGCCTGGAACTGTGCGCCGAAATCAAACGCTGCCGCTGCAGAGCTGCCGCCACGTCCTGTACACAAGGCGACGGTGGTCAGCTCCAATGGCACCGTGATTTCGGAAAGCACTCCGGCTGGCGAATCTGTTCCCGCCACCCAGCTTGTTACCGAAGCCAAAGGCAAAGGCCTGAAGTCGCGCAGTGCTGACTACAGCCACCTTGACTGGGTTCCCCGGGAAAAGCTCACGCCGGCGCAACTGGCCGAGACCGGGCCTTATTGCTCGGGTGCCTATGTAGAACCGATCCGCCCAGGCATGGACGACAAGACGCCCAAGAGCGAAGCCCCGATGTTCGTCGGAGCCAAGGTCTCGCGCTACGAGCAGGAACAACAGATCGCGACTCTGGCAGGCGATGTCGTACTGCGTCAGGGCAGCATGCAGGCCCAGGCTCAGGAAGCCTCCCTGTATCAGGCCGAAAACCGTGGCGAGCTGAACGGCGATGTCCGTCTGCGCGACAACGGTGCCCTGATCGTCGGCGACAAGGCCGAACTGCAGCTCGACACTGGCGAAGCCCAGATCGACAACGCCGAGTACGTCCTGCACAAGTCGAATGTCCGCGGTAACGCTCGCTACGCGAAGCGTGCCGAGAACGCGATCATCCGCCTCAAGGACGGTACCTATACCTCCTGCGAACCGGGCAGCAATGCCTGGACGCTCAAGGGCAACAACATCACGCTGAACCCGGCTACCGGTTTCGGCACCGCGACCAACGTCACGCTGCGGGTCAAGGACATACCGGTACTCTACACACCGTATATCTACTTCCCGATCGACGACCGTCGCCAGTCCGGCTTCCTGCCGCCGACCATCGCGGCCGGTGGCGACAACGGCTTTACGCTGGTCACGCCGTACTACTTCAACCTGGCCCCCAACTACGACGCCACGTTATACCCGCGCTACATGGCTGACCGCGGCCTGCTGATGGAAGGCGAATTCCGCTACCTCACCAAGAGCAGCGAAGGCCAGTTCGGCGGTGCGTACCTGAACGACGAAGAGGACGAGCGCAAGCTGCAGTCCGACTATGAAAAAACCCGCTGGATGATCAACTGGCAACACACCGGTGGTCTGGATTCCCGCTGGCTGACCAAGGTCGACTACACCGATATCAGCGATCCGTACTACTTCCAGGACCTGGAAACCGATCAGGCCGGAGTGAACAAGACCGAGTTTATCAATCAGCAAGGCTCCCTGACCTACCGTGGTGACGGTTACACGGCGATGTTCAATGCCCAGGCCTACAAGCTGGCATCGATCTCCAACATCACCCCGTACGACCGTTTGCCGCAGATCACCTTCAACGGCACACTGCCCTACAATCCGGGCGGCCTTCGCTTCGATTATCAGACCGAAGCCGTGCGCTTTGAGCGTGACCTGCAGACAGGCACCTACTTCGATCAGGACGGTAACCCCGAACGCCGCCTGGACACCAACGTGCAAGGGCTTGCCCGCGCCAATGGTGATCGCCTGAACCTGGCTCCGTCTGTCAGCCTGCCGATGAACTGGACCTACGGCTTCCTCACACCGAAGCTGAAGTATGTCTATACCCAGTACGATCTGGATCTGGACACTCAGGGCAAGAACACCTTGCTGGCAGGCGAGCAATACAGCAGCAGCCAGAACCGCAGCGTACCTATCCTGAGCGTGGACAGCGGCCTGTACTTCGACCGCAACACCCAATGGTTCGGCAAGGACTATCGCCAGACTCTGGAACCGCGCCTGTTCTATCTCTATGTACCCGAGAAAGACCAGAGCGACATCCCGGTCTTCGATACGAGCGAAAGCACGTTCAGCTACGCCTCCCTGTTCCGTGACAACCGCTTCACCGGTTCCGACCGGATTGGTGACGAGAACAAGTTGTCCCTGGGCGTCACCAACCGCTGGATCGAAGAAGACGGCTTTGAGCGTCAACGCTTCAGCATTGGTCAGGCGGTGTACTTCAGTGATCGCAAGGTCCAGTTGCCAGGCGTGGTCTTCGCAGACCGTGACGATGCCAAGGCCGGAGTCTCGCCGTATGCACTGGAGCATGAATACCGCTTCAGCCGCGACCTGCGTATCAACTCCGACTTCAACTGGGATCCGGACAGCCACAGCACCCGCTCGGGCAGTGCGATGCTCCATTACCAGCCTGAAGACAATCCGGGCAAGATCATCAACGCCGGTTATCGCTATCGCAACGACCAGGTTCGCTACGACCAGAACACCGGTCGCTGGACCGTGGGTGGTGGCGACTATGGCACCAAGGGCCAGCCGGGCTACGTGAAGGACTACTACAAGATCCAGCAGCACGACTTCTCGGTCATCTGGCCAATCGTGCCGCAATGGAGCCTGATCAGTCGCTGGCAGTTTGACTACAACCGCAATCGCACCATCGAGGCGTTTGGCGGCTTCGAGTACGACAACTGCTGCTGGAAACTGCGTCTGATCAACCGCTACTGGGTCGACTACGACGAATACAGCCAGGAAGCCCCAGAGAACGAAAAAGGCGACCGTGGCATATTCCTACAAATTGTGTTGAAGGGACTGGGCGGCGTTACCGGCGCCAAGGTAGAGAGCTTCCTCGACAAAGGCATTCAAGGTTATCGTGAACGTGAAGACCAAGCTTTCTGATTGTCTGCGCCCGCTGATGCTGGGCGCGTTACTCCTGAGCGGCGCTGTGCATGCAGCGGTTCAACCTCTGGACAGCGTCGTGGCCATCGTCGATAACGACGTGATCATGAAAAGCCAGATGGACCAGCGCGTTCGCGAAGTCCAGCAGACCATTGCCAAGCGTGGAGGTGGTACACCTCCTGCCGAAGCGATCCAGTCTCAGGTACTCGACCGTCTGATCCTGGAAAACCTTCAGTTGCAGATCGGTGAACGCTCCGGCATTCGCATTACCGATGAAGAGCTGAACCAGGCCATCGAAACCATCGCCCAGCGCAACAACATGAGCGTTGAGCAGTTTCGTGCGGCCCTGGCCCATGACGGTCTGTCCTACAACGATGCCCGTGAGCAGGTTCGTCGCGAGATGATCATCAGCCGCGTGCGTCAGCGTCGCGTGGCCGAGCGCATCCAGGTGTCCGAGCAGGAAGTGAAGAACTTCCTCGCGTCCGACCTGGGCAAGGCTCAACTGTCCGAAGAGTTCCACCTGGCCAATATCCTGATCGCCACCCCCGACAGCGCTTCGTCGGATGCGATTCAGGCGGCGGCCCGTCAGGCCCAGGACATCTACGGTCAGTTGCAGAAAGGCGCCGACTTCTCCCAGCTCGCCATCGCTCGGTCCGCCAGCGAAAGCGCACTGGAAGGTGGCGACATGGGCTGGCGCAAGGCAGCTCAACTGCCACCACCGTTCGGTGACATGCTCAGCTCGATGCGCCCCGGCGAAGTAACGCCTCCGGCACGCACCCCTGGCGGTTTCATCATCCTCAAGCTGCTGGAAAAACGCGGCGGAGAAGGTCAGGCCCAGATGCGCGACGAAGTGCATGTGCGTCATATCCTGATCAAGCCAAGCGAAATCCGTAGCGAAGCAGAAACCCGTCGCCTTGCGACCAAGCTCTACGATCGCATCGAAGCGGGTGAAAACTTCAGCGAACTGGCCAAGAGCTTCTCGGAAGACCCTGGTTCGGCGCTCAATGGTGGCGACCTGAACTGGGTGGACCCGAACTCTCTGGTTCCGGAGTTCCGCGAGGCCATGAACGACACGCCACAAGGCACGCTGTCCAAGCCTTTCAAGACGGCCTACGGCTGGCACATCCTGGAAGTCCTTGGCCGTCGCGCCACGGACACCACCAGCCAGGCCCGTGACCAGCAAGCCCTTGGCGTCTTGCGCAACCGCAAGTACGACGAAGAGCTGCAAACCTGGCTGCGTCAGATCCGCGACGAAGCCTACGTTGAAATCAAGCTTCCTGGCGCGTCCCAGGCTGCACAGTGAAGCCGAAGCGTTTTGCACTGACACCCGGCGAGCCCGCAGGCATTGGTCCCGACCTTTGCCTGCTGCTCGCCACGCAGCCCCAGCCACACCCCCTGATTGCGATCACCAGCCGTGACCTGCTCCTTGAGCGGGCCACGCAGCTGGGTGTGAGCGTCAACCTGCTGGAAGTCACGCCCGAGACCTTTCCGGATGCACCGGCACCTGCCGGCAGCCTCTATGTCTGGGATACTCCCTTGCAGGCCAGGGTCGTCACCGGGACGCTGGACAAGGCCAATGCCGCCTTCGTGCTGGAAACCCTGACACGTGCAGGCCAAGGCTGCCTCGACGGCCTGTTTGCCGGGATGATTACAGCCCCCGTGCACAAAGGCGTGATCAACGAGGGCGGTATCGCCTTTTCCGGCCATACCGAATTTCTGGCCGAGCTGACCCACACCGAACAGGTAGTGATGATGCTGGCCACGGGCGACCTGCGTGTAGCGCTGGTCACCACTCACCTTCCCCTTCGCGACGTTGCCGACGCCATTACACCGGACCGCCTGGAGCGTGTGACACGCATCCTTCATGCCGATCTGGTCGAAAAGTTCGGCATTGCCCGACCACGGATCCTGGTGTGCGGACTCAATCCGCATGCGGGAGAAAGCGGGCATCTGGGCCGCGAAGAAATAGACATCATCGAACCCACCCTGGAACGCTTGCGCAGCGAAGGCATCGATCTTCGAGGTCCGCTGCCTGCCGACACTCTGTTTACCCCCAAATATCTGGAGCACTGCGATGCAGTGCTGGCGATGTATCACGACCAGGGCCTGCCCGTGCTGAAATACAAAGGTTTTGGCGCAGCGGTCAATGTAACGCTCGGCCTGCCGATCATCCGCACCTCCGTCGATCACGGCACGGCGCAGGATCTGGCAGGCAGCGGAAACATCGACACCGGCAGCCTGCAAGTCGCCCTGCAAACCGCCTACCAGATGGCCGAGACCCATTCATGACCGAGCAATACCAACACCGGGCCCGCAAGCGCTTCGGACAAAACTTTCTGCACGACGCCGGCGTCATCGACAAGATCCTGCGCGCCATCCGTGCCAAATCCGAAGACCGCCTGCTGGAAATCGGCCCGGGCCAGGGCGCGCTGACCGAAGGCCTGCTCAACAGCGGGGCACGCCTCGATGTGGTCGAGCTGGACAAGGACCTGATCCCGATCCTCAACAGCCAGTTCGCCGGCAAGCCGAACTTCAACCTGCACCAGGGCGACGCCCTGAAGTTCGACTTCAACAGCCTGGGAGCAGCCCCCAACAGCCTGCGTGTCGTGGGCAACCTGCCCTATAACATTTCCACGCCGCTGATTTTCCATCTGCTGCAAAACGCCAGCCTGATTCGCGACATGCACTTCATGTTGCAAAAGGAAGTGGTCGAGCGGCTTGCAGCCGGGCCAGGTGGTGGCGACTGGGGTCGCCTGTCGATCATGGTTCAGTACCATTGCCGCGTGGAACACTTGTTCAACGTCGGTCCGGGGGCGTTCAACCCGCCGCCGAAGGTGGACTCAGCCATCGTGCGCCTGGTGCCACACGAAACCCTGCCTCACCCGGCCAAGGATCATCGCCTGCTCGAACGCATCGTGCGCGAAGCCTTCAACCAGCGGCGCAAGACCTTGCGCAACACGCTCAAACTGCTCCTGAGTGGCGACGAAATTGCCGCTGCCGGCGTAGATGGCAGTCTGCGTCCCGAACAACTGGATCTGGCTGCATTCGTCCGTCTGGCGGACAAACTCAGCGAAAAGGCAGGGGTGGAATAATCTGAAAGGACAGGTAAGCGGCGAGTCGTCACTTTCCGCTTACATGTCCTAGACTGACCTGTCTATCGAATGCTCCAGTTTTTTCCGCTCTAGCTTTCAAGGTCTACTGCATGCCCGATTCCCGTTATCAGGTCGACGTCAGCGTCGTCACGCGATTCCTCGCGGAACAGTCACAACCCGAGCAGAACCGCTTTGCCTTCGCCTACACCATCACCGTCCACAATAACGGTGAGTTGCCGGCCAAGCTGCTGTCGCGGCACTGGGTCATCACCGATGGTGACGGTCATGTCGAAGAAGTGCGTGGCGAAGGCGTCGTGGGTCAACAGCCGTTGATCAAGGCCGGGCAGAGCCACACCTACAGCAGCGGCACCGTCATGACGACACAGGTCGGCAACATGCAGGGCTCCTATCAGATGCTCGCCGAAGACGGGAAGCGTTTCGATGCGGTGATTGCCCCCTTCCGTCTTGCCGTTCCAGGCGCCCTTCACTGATGGCGGTATATGCAGTTGGCGACCTGCAAGGCTGCCTTGCCCCCCTGAAATGCCTGCTCGACGATGTTCACTTCGATCCGGCCAAAGACCAGCTGTGGCTGGTGGGCGATCTGGTCAACCGTGGCCCGCAATCGCTCGAGACATTACGGTTTCTGTATGGCATTCGCGACTCCGTGGTCTGTGTACTGGGCAACCATGACCTTCACCTTCTCGCGGTCTCACGCAAGATCGAGCGCCTCAAGAAGTCCGATACCCTGCGCGAAATCCTCGAGGCGCCCGACAGCAACGAATTGCTGGAATGGGTCCGTCGACAAAAACTGCTGCACTACGATGCCCAGCGCAATATCGCCATGGCTCACGCGGGCATTCCTCCTCAGTGGTCGCTGAAGAAAGCCCTCAAATATGCCAGCGAAGTCGAACAGGCCCTGCAGGACGATAACCTGTATGAACCCTTTCTGGATGGCATGTACGGCAACGAGCCCGCCAAATGGGACAACGACTTGCACGGCGTGACGCGGTTGCGGGTCATCACCAATTACTTCACCCGGATGCGTTTCTGCACCCGCGAAGGCAAGCTGGACCTCAAGGGCAAGGAAGGCATCGAGACCGCCCCGCCAGGCTATGCGCCGTGGTTCAGCCACAAGCCTCGCAAGACCGGTGACCTGAAGATCCTGTTCGGCCACTGGGCAGCACTCGAAGGGCGTTGCGACGAGCCCGGCATCCATGCGCTGGACAGCGGCTGCGTCTGGGGCGGAACCATGACCCTGATGAACGTCGACACGCTTGAACGCCATCAATGCGATTGCGACGCTGCCGGCAATACCGCCAAAGGTCCGACCAGAACACTCGACACTCCGGAGCCACCCAGTGTGGCCCGGCCTTGAAAGATTCAGCTCAGGAGCCCACCCCATGACAGACTTCAAACGTATCCCCCCGGAACAGGCCCACGCCCTGCGCGAGCAAGGTGCCGTCGTGGTGGACATACGCGATCCGCAGGCCTTCGCCAGCAACCACATCAGCCAGTCGCAACACCTGGACAACCATTCCATCGCCGACTTCATCGCCAAGGCCGACCTGGACAAACCGCTGGTAGTGGTCTGCTATCACGGTAACTCCAGCCAGAGCGCGGCGGCCTATCTGGTCGGCCAGGGCTTCTCCGATGTCTACAGCCTCGACGGTGGTTTCGAGCTGTGGCGCACCACCTATCCGAACGAAACGGCACAAGGCTGATACCGACTGCCATTTCCATCACGGGCACATCGCAAGTACCCGGAAAAAATATTTTTATCCAGCCGATCCCGCGTCCTGCGCGGGTTCGCGCCCAAACTGACGAACGGTCAGCGCGACTTCTTGCTCATCCCGTCTTCATCTTTCCGAATCCGAACTATCCTTAGCCTCAGGCCATCCGTAATCAGGGGAGAGCCGGTACACCGGCGCGTGGGTCATCGGTAGTTACTTTTATGGTGTTCTGGGGGGTAAACAGCATCTGGAATCCCGGTTGCTGCCAGCATCGACTGACGATCCGCCGCCGGCTCTACGTATCGAGCGAGGTGACGTCATGAGTATTTTTAGCCACTTCCAACAACGCTTTGAAACCACACGTCAGGAAGAGCTCTCGTTACAGGAGTATCTGGAGCTCTGCAAACAGGATCGCAGCGCATACGCCTCTGCCGCAGAACGTCTTCTGATGGCCATTGGCGAGCCCGAACTGGTGGACACTTCCGCCAACTCCCGGCTGTCGCGAATCTTTTCCAACAAGGTCATCCGGCGCTATCCGGCCTTTGCGGACTTCCACGGAATGGAAGAATGCATAGACCAGATCGTGTCGTATTTCCGCCATGCCGCCCAAGGCCTGGAAGAGAAGAAACAGATTCTCTATCTGCTGGGCCCGGTCGGGGGCGGCAAGTCGTCGCTGGCTGAAAAACTCAAACAACTGATCGAAAAAGTGCCCTTCTATGCCATCAAGGGCTCACCGGTCTTCGAGTCGCCACTGGGGCTGTTCAATGCCACCGAAGACGGCGCGATTCTCGAAGAAGACTTTGGTATTCCTCGGCGTTATCTCAATACCATCATGTCGCCCTGGGCGACCAAGCGTCTGGCTGAGTTCGGGGGCGACATCAGTCAGTTCAAGGTCGTGAAACTCTATCCATCGATCCTCAATCAGATCGGTGTCGCGAAAACCGAACCGGGCGACGAGAACAACCAGGATATTTCCGCACTGGTGGGCAAGGTCGATATCCGCAAGCTGGAAGAATTTCCACAGAACGACGCCGACGCCTACAGCTACTCGGGCGCTCTCTGCCGGGCCAACCAGGGCCTGATGGAGTTCGTCGAAATGTTCAAGGCGCCGATCAAGGTCCTGCACCCCTTGCTGACAGCGACCCAGGAAGGCAACTACAACAGTACCGAAGGCCTGGGCGCCATTCCGTTCACCGGGATCCTGCTGGCCCACTCCAACGAATCGGAATGGCACAGCTTCCGCAACAACAAGAACAACGAAGCCTTCATCGACCGTATCTACATCGTGAAGGTGCCCTACTGCCTGCGCATCAGCGACGAGATCAAGATCTACGACAAGCTGCTGTTCAACAGCTCGCTGGCCAAGGCTCATTGCGCCCCTGACACCTTGAAAATGCTGGCGCAGTTCACCACCCTGTCGCGCCTCAAGGAGCCGGAAAACTCCAACATCTACTCCAAGATGCGGGTGTATGACGGCGAAAACCTGAAAGACACGGACCCCAAGGCCAAGTCGATCCAGGAATACCGCGACAGCGCAGGCGTCGACGAAGGCATGAACGGTCTTTCCACCCGTTTCGCGTTCAAGATTCTGTCCAAGGTCTTCAACTTCGATCCGCACGAAATTGCCGCCAACCCCGTACACCTGCTGTATGTGCTGGAACAGCAGATCGAACAGGAGCAATTCCCGGCGGAAACCCGTGAACGCTACCTGCGCTTCATCAAGGAATACTTGGCACCGCGTTATATCGAGTTCATCGGCAAGGAAATCCAGACCGCCTACCTGGAGTCCTACAGCGAGTACGGCCAGAACATCTTCGACCGCTATGTGCTGTATGCAGACTTCTGGATTCAGGATCAGGAGTACCGCGACCCCGAGACCGGCGAAATCCTCAACCGTGTCGCCTTGAACGAGGAGCTGGAGAAAATCGAGAAACCGGCAGGCATCAGCAACCCGAAAGATTTCCGCAACGAGATCGTCAACTTCGTGCTGCGTGCCCGGGCCAACAACAACGGCAAGAACCCGACCTGGCTCAGCTACGAGAAGCTGCGGGTGGTGATCGAGAAGAAAATGTTCTCCAACACCGAAGACCTGCTGCCAGTCATCAGCTTCAACGCCAAAGCCAGCAAAGAGGATCAACAGAAACACAACGACTTCGTCACTCGAATGGTCGAACGGGGCTATACCGACAAGCAAGTGCGTCTACTCTCCGAGTGGTATCTGCGCGTACGCAAGTCGCAGTAAGGCAGCACAAGCGGCAAGCTTCCAGCGGCAAGCCAGTCCGCGTGCTGCCCGCATGGGTGTTCCATGCCGGGCATGCATGCGGACCACTGGTCGCGTGAAGCTGAGGTTCCGACAATCAACTTGCAGCTTGTAGCTTGGAGCTCGCAGCTCCCCGAAGGGGCCCGTATGAGTTATGTGATCGACCGACGCCTCAATGGCAAGAACAAGAGCACGGTAAATCGCCAGCGGTTTCTGCGGCGTTATCGTGACCACATCAAAAAAGCAGTGGAAGAAGCGGTCAGCCGTCGCTCCATCACGGACATGGAGCACGGTGAACAGATCAGCATCCCCGGTCGCGATATCGACGAGCCGGTGCTTCACCATGGGCGCGGCGGCAAGCAGACCGTTGTCCATCCCGGTAACAAGGAATTCACCAGCGGCGAACACATCGCCCGACCTCAGGGAGGCGGCGGTGGCAAAGGGCCTGGCAAGGCGAGTAACTCCGGCGAAGGCATGGACGAATTCGTCTTCCAGATTACCCAGGAGGAGTTTCTGGAGTTCATGTTCGAGGACCTCGAACTGCCCAATCTGGTCAAACGCAACCTGACCGGCACCGACACGTTCAAGACCGTACGCGCCGGTATCAGCAACGAAGGCAACCCTTCACGCATCAATATCATTCGTACCTTGCGCTCGGCCCATGCGCGTCGCATCGCGCTGTCCGGCAGCAGCCGCGCCAAACTCAAGGAAACGATCAACGAACTGGAACGACTCAAGCGCGAAGAGCCGGACAACTTCGGCGATATTCAAGAACTTGAAGTGGAAATCGACCGCTTGAAGGCACGGATTCGTCGCGTGCCCTACCTGGACACGTTCGACCTCAAATACAACCTGCTGGTCAAACAGCCCAACCCCAGCTCCAAGGCGGTGATGTTCTGCCTGATGGACGTCTCTGGCTCCATGACCCAGGCGACCAAAGACATCGCCAAACGCTTTTTCATCCTGCTGTACCTGTTCCTCAAGCGTAATTACGACAAGATTGAAGTCGTGTTCATTCGCCACCACACCAGCGCCCGGGAAGTGGATGAAGAAGAGTTCTTCTACTCGCGGGAAACCGGCGGCACCATCGTGTCCAGCGCCTTGAAACTGATGCAGGAGATCATGGCCGAGCGCTATCCCAGCAACGAATGGAACATCTATGCCGCCCAGGCCTCCGATGGTGATAACTGGAACGATGACTCACCGATCTGCCGAGAGATCCTGACCAAGCAGATCATGCCTTTCGTGCAGTACTACACCTATGTGGAAATCACGCCACGCGAGCATCAGGCCCTGTGGTTTGAATACGAACGCATAGGCGAAGAATTCGCTGACACCTTTGCCCAACAACAGCTGGTTTCCGCCGGTGATATCTATCCGGTATTCCGTGAACTCTTCCAGCGCAGGTTAGTGACATGACCGCTAGAGAGCAGAAACGCCAACCCCTCTCCACGGGGTCCGAGTGGACATTCGAACTGATCCAGGCCTACGACCGCGAAATCAGCCGTATCGCCAAGCGTTATGCCCTGGACACCTATCCCAACCAGATCGAGGTCATTACGGCCGAGCAGATGATGGATGCCTATGCCTCGGTGGGCATGCCCCTGGGCTACCACCACTGGTCCTACGGCAAACATTTTCTCAGCACCGAGAAATCCTATTCGCGCGGGCAGATGGGCCTGGCCTATGAGATCGTGATCAACTCGGACCCGTGCATCGCCTACCTGATGGAAGAAAACACCATCTGCATGCAGGCCCTGGTCGTCGCCCATGCCTGCTACGGGCATAACAGCTTCTTCAAGGGCAACTACCTGTTCCGCACCTGGACCGACGCCAGCTCGATCATCGATTACCTGGTGTTCGCCAAGCAGTACATCATGCAATGCGAAGAGCGCCACGGCATCGATGCCGTGGAAGACTTGCTGGACTCCTGCCATGCCCTGATGAACTACGGCGTGGATCGCTACAAGCGGCCCTACCCTATTTCCGCGGAAGAAGAACGCCGCCGACAGAAGGACCGCGAAGAGCACCTGCAACGGCAGATCAATGACCTGTGGCGCACCATTCCGAAAAGCGCCGACAAGGGCAGCAAGGAAGACAATGCCCGCTTCCCTGCCGAACCTCAGGAAAACATCCTGTACTTCATCGAGAAGCATGCGCCGCTGCTGGAGCCGTGGCAGCGCGAAGTCGTACGCATCGTGCGCAAGATTGCCCAGTACTTCTACCCGCAACGCCAGACTCAGGTCATGAACGAGGGTTGGGCCACGTTCTGGCACTACACACTGATGAACGACCTGTATGACGAAGGCCTGGTCACTGACGGTTTCATGCTGGAGTTCCTGCAATCCCATACCAGCGTGATCTACCAGCCCGGTTTCGACAGTCCTTATTACAGCGGCATCAACCCGTACACCCTGGGCTTTGCCATGTATCAGGACATTCGCCGCATGTGCGAAAACCCGACCGAAGAGGATCGCCGCTGGTTCCCGGAAATTGCCGGTACCGACTGGCTGACCACCGTCAAATTCGCCATGTCCAGCTTCAAGGATGAGAGCTTCATCCTTCAGTACCTGTCGCCCAAGGTCATTCGCGATCTCAAGCTGTTCAGCATCATGGATGACGATCAGAAGGATGACCTGCTGGTCCCCGCGATCCATGACGAAGCCGGCTACCGGACCATTCGGGAAACCCTGGCGGCGCAATACAACCTGGGTAACCGCGAACCCAACGTACAGATCTACAGCATCGATCGTCGTGGTGACCGGTCGTTGACCCTGCGCCATCAGCAACACAATCGCAAACCACTGGGCGACTCGACCGACGAGGTCCTCAAGCATCTGCATCGCTTGTGGGGCTTCGATATTCACCTGGAAACCCTGCAAGGCGATCAGGTCATGAAAACCCATCATGTCCCGCCCCGCAGCGAGCACCCGGACAGTGAATACCCCCGGCTCGATCTGGCGGTTGTCCATCTCTGACAAGCGGGGCCGTGGGATTTTTAACGGCCACCGATAACTTTTAACCTCCGCAGAGGCGACTCGGGTTTATCCTGTCGTGCTTACGGAGGTTTTTATGCAGATTTATAAAGTTGGCGGCGCTGTACGCGACCGTCTGCTGGGTCGCCCCGTGACCGATATTGACTGGGTGGTCGTCGGAGCCACCAGCGACGAGATGCTGGTCAAGGGCTATCGCCCGGTGGGTGCAGACTTTCCGGTTTTTCTTCACCCCCTGACGGGCGAGGAATATGCCCTGGCCCGCACTGAGCGCAAGAGCGGCGTCGGCTATGGCGGCTTCATCTTTCAGGCAAGTCCTGAAGTCACTCTTGAGCAAGACCTGATTCGTCGCGACCTGACCATCAATGCCATCGCCGAAGACAAAGACGGCAACCTGACCGATCCCTATGGCGGCCAGCACGATATTGATGCGCGCATTTTGCGCCATGTTTCTCCCGCGTTTGCCGAAGATCCCCTCAGGGTTTTGCGTGTCGCCCGTTTTGCCGCACGCTATGCCTCGCTGGGCTTCAGCGTTGCGCCAGAAACCCTGGCACTGATGCGCCAACTCAGTGAGTCCGGCGAACTCAAGGCCCTGACACCCGAGCGCAGCTGGAAAGAGATATCCCGCGCCCTCATGGAAGACCAGCCTCAAGTCTTCATTCAGGTGCTGCATGAGTGTGGCGCTCTCCAGGAACTGATGCCCGAAGTCGAAGCCTTGTTCGGCGTGCCACAACCCGCCGCCCATCATCCCGAGATCGATACAGGCAAGCATGTACTCAGTGTGCTTGAGCAATCCGCGATTCATGAGCACCCGCTGAGCGTACGCTGGGCCTGCCTGCTCCATGATCTGGGTAAAGGGCTGACACCCGAGTCCGAATGGCCACGTCACATTGCCCACGAGCACACGGGGTTGCGCCTGATAAAGCTCGTCAATGAGCGTTTCAAGGTTCCGAAGGAATGCCAGGAGCTGGCCCTGTTGGTGGGTCAATATCACACCCATGGACACCGGGCGCTGGAACTCAAACCCTCGACACTGCTGGAGTTACTGCAAAGCTTCGACGTCTACCGCCGCCCGCAACGCTTCGAGGAGTTCATTGCCGCCTGTGAAATGGACGCCCGCGGCCGCACGGGATTCGAGCAGCGCAGTTATCCACAGGCCGAATACTTGCGGGGCGCCGCTCATGCTGCCCGCTCGGTTGCAGTTCAACCGCTGGTCGAGAAGGGATTCAAGGGGCAAGAGCTGGGCAATGCGTTGAAGAACGCACGACTGGATGCGCTCAAGGTGTACAAGGCCGAGCAGGGCGCTATCCACGAATGAATGGGGTGGGCGTTGCAAACCGCAGGAGCGAATTCATTCGCGAAAGACTCGTGAAGCTGAAGAAAACTCATCGCCTTCAATGACGTCTCGCGAATGAATTCGCGCCTACGGAGCAACAGGCTATTTCGCAGGCGTCAGCTGCATCCCGCGCCATTCAAAGGCAACCGGCCACAGCTCCTGGTCGATCTGCGATTCAGCCCATAGCCTACCGAAAGACACGCCCACACCCGGATGCAGACGATCCGCCGCAATCAGCGACAAGGGCCACAGCACGAAGGCATTTTTCAGGATCTCTGCACGCGGCAGGATCAACCCGTCGAAATTCCCGACCTGCTCACCGTACAAGAGCACATCGATATCCAGCGGTAATCCCTTGCGATCCGGCGCATAGCGGCCGTTATCCGCCTCGATGAACTTCAAGCGACGGTCCAGCTCCATCAATGGCAGGTCGGTCAACGCCGAGACCACCAGGTTGAAGAACGGACCACTCTTGATACCGACCGGATGACTTTCAAACACCGGCGAGCAGGTCAGGTCGCTCAGAAACGAATCCAGCGCATCAAGCCCGGCGTGCAGGTGCTTTTCGCGCTCGATATTACTGCCGAGCCCCAGGAAAATCCGAGTCAGCGACATCCGCGCTCGATCTCCACGCCGACACCCGCAGCCGCGGCGACAGCTCCAGGCTTGGTCAGCCTCAGGCGCAGCCAGGGAATATGAAACTCACTCATCAGCACTTCGGCCAGACGCTCGGCAAAGGTTTCCACCAACTGAAACTGTGCCTGCTCGGCAAACGCCTGAATGCGCGCCGAAACACTGGCGTAGTCCAGCGCCTTGCTCAGGTCGTCACCCGCCGCGGCAGGCCGGTTATCCCAGGCAAAACTCAGATCAAGGCGCAGGCACTGACGAATGCCCCGCTCCCAGTCATAAGCGCCGATCACCGTATCGACCTCAAGACCGTCGATGAAAACTCTGTCCAAGCACTACTCTCCACTGCACGACAAGGGCGCGATGCGCCGTTAGAATCAGGGCATCCTCGCCCGGAATGGTTAGCATGTTTTGGTTACTGGCCCTTTTCGCCTACCTGCTCGGCTCACTGTCCTTCGCCATCCTGCTCAGCCGCCTCACTGGCAGCCCGGACCCGCGTGCCAGCGGCTCAGGCAATGCCGGCGCAACCAACATGCTGCGTCTGGCCGGTAAAAAACTGGCCATCCTGACCCTGCTCGGCGACCTCTGCAAAGGCCTGTTCCCCGTACTGCTTGCCAGCTTCTGGGGCCTGGACCCCATGCAACAAGCCTGGATAGGGGTCTGCGCCGTATTGGGCCATCTGTTTCCTGTGTACTTTCGCTTTCGGGGCGGAAAAGGCGTCGCCACCGCAGCCGGAATGCTGCTGGGGCTTTACCCTCCTGCCGCCGCGCTGGCGATCGTGACCTGGCTGCTGACGTTCTACCTGACCCGCACCAGCTCGCTCGCCGCACTGATCGCCACGCCCCTGACCCTGCCATTGCTGGCCTGGCAGGAACCTCGGGCACTGCTGCCCATGAGTGTCCTGACGCTGCTGATCGTCTGGCGGCATCGCGGCAATCTACGCGACCTGCTCGCCGGGCGCGAACGGCATTTCTGAAGGAGAACATGAAAGCCGTTCAACTTCTCTCGCCACGCCTTGAATCGCCTTAAAGACCTGACAACTGCTCCATCGGCCAGCGCGCCTGCACGCTGATGCTCAGGTCTTCTTTCTGCCCGGCCTGCAGACGCTGACAACCGGCAAAGGCAATCATTGCACCGTTATCGGTGCAGAACTCCGGACGAGCGTAGTAGACATGCCCCTGCAAGCCGCCCAGCATGCTCTCCAGCGACTGCCGCAAAGCCTTGTTGGCACTGACGCCACCGGCGATGACCAGGCTCTTGAGTTTTGTCTGCTTGAGCGCACGCTTGCACTTGATGGTCAGAGTCTCTACCACCGCTTGCTGGAAGGCCAGAGCGATGTCGCAACGAGTCTGCTCGCTGTCGTCCCCGGCGCTCTGACACTGCTGCCAGGTATTGAGCGCGAAGGTCTTGAGACCACTGAAACTGAAATCCAGGCCTGGACGGTCAGTCATCGGGCGAGGAAAGACAAAACGCCCTTCGACGCCACGCATCGCCAGACGCGAAATCTCGGGACCACCCGGATATTGCAGGCCCATCATCTTGGCCGTCTTGTCGAACGCTTCACCGGCAGCGTCGTCCAGCGTCTCGCCCAACAGCTCGTATTGACCGATGCCGTCGACACGAACGAGTTGCGTGTGGCCACCGGACACCAGCAAGGCGACGAACGGAAACTGTGGCGGCTGTTCTTCGAGCATCGGGGCCAGCAGGTGACCTTCCATGTGATGAACGCCCAACGCCGGAATATCCCAGGCGAAAGCCAGTGCCTGCGCACAGGAAGCCCCCACCAGCAAGGCACCCACCAGGCCCGGGCCGGCGGTGTAGGCGATGGCATCGATATCGGTCGCGACACAGTCCGCCTCGGCCAGGGTCTGGCGAATCAGGGGCAGCATGCGTTTGACGTGATCGCGTGATGCCAGCTCGGGCACCACGCCACCATAGGCACGGTGCAAGTCGATCTGGCTGAACAATGCGTCGGCCAACAAACCGCGCTCACTGTCGTAGAGCGCGACGCCGGTTTCGTCGCAGGAAGTTTCTAATCCCAGTACTAACATGGGTTTGCGCCTTGTTGGGGGCAGATTTGAAGGCGCGCATGATAGTCTCCGCTCAAGGCTCCGACCAGAGGTTTTCGATCAGAGGCTTTGCATTCCTCTCAATGAGGGGTTAACATCCGCAACCCTTAAAAACCGACGTACTTTTGTGCAGTGTTTGCACGAGGCGTTGACCCCGGTAATGAATGAAGGTAGCTCTGGATGCCAGCCGTCAAAGTTAAAGAGAACGAACCCTTCGACGTAGCTCTGCGTCGTTTCAAGCGCTCCTGCGAAAAAGCCGGTGTTCTGGCTGAAGTTCGTAGCCGCGAATTTTACGAGAAGCCGACTTCCGAGCGTAAGCGCAAAGCAGCTGCTGCTGTTAAGCGTCACGCCAAGAAAGTCCAGCGCGAACAGCGCCGCGCCGTTCGTCTGTATTAATTTACAGCCGTACGTCGCAAGCTTCTGCCTTGCCCGGCCTTATAGCCGGGCTGTCGGCAGTTGCAGTGTCAGCCTCACGCATCATTGACAGAGGCGTCGAAGCCGCAGACGCGACCTAGACACATCCGTCAAAGCACGTCCCGCCTGCTTCAGGCTACATTGATCGATCCGCCCATCGGGCAGGCCCGTTCAGTGCAAATGACGAGTATGCCTTGATGACTTCGCAAGAAGCTCAGCCAAGGCAGCGTCTCTCGCGACAGCAAATCGCACCGAGGCCATGCGCCAACGTCGAACACCTCATGAAATTGCTGCGCAGCTGTTTCCTTTCTAGGCTACAGGCCCGACTATCGGATGCCGATACCTGACTGCGTGTCACTGCCCTTGCTGACAAGAGCAGTTGATATGCTGGCGCACACCTAAAGATTCGCCACGATATTTTCGTAATACGCCTGATGACGAGAGCACCATGGCAGGGCTGATTCCCCAGAGCTTTATTGACGACCTTCTGAACCGCACCGATATCGTCGATGTTGTCAGCTCACGCCTGCAACTGAAGAAAACCGGAAAGAACTTCAGCGCCTGTTGCCCGTTTCACAAGGAGAAGACCCCCTCCTTCAGCGTCAGCCCCGACAAACAGTTCTATTACTGCTTCGGCTGCGGCGCAGGCGGAAACGCCCTTGGCTTCATCATGGACCACGACAACCTGGACTTCCCCCAGGCGGTCGAGGAACTGGCCAAGGCCGCCGGCATGGAGGTCCCCCGCGAACAGAGCGTCAAAGGCCAGAAACCGCGCCAGCCAACCGACTCCCCGCTGTATCCGCTGCTGGCCGCTGCCGCCGAGTTCTATCGGCAGGCCCTGAAAAGCCACCCGATGCGCAAGGCCGCCGTGGACTACCTCAAGGGGCGCGGCCTGTCCGGCGAGATTGCCCGCGACTTCGGCATGGGCTTCGCCCCTCCGGGCTGGGACAACCTCTACAAGCACCTGAGCAGCGACGCCCTTCAGCAAAAGGTCATGATCGATGCCGGCCTGCTGATCGAGAACGCCGAAACCGGTAAACGCTACGATCGTTTCCGGGACCGGGTCATGTTCCCGATCCGCGACTCACGCGGGCGCGTCATCGCCTTTGGCGGACGCGTGCTGGGCGACGACAAGCCCAAATACCTGAACTCCCCCGAAACCCCCGTGTTTCACAAGGGTCAGGAGTTGTATGGCCTGTTCGAGGCACGCAAGCACAACCGCAATCTCGACGAGATCATCGTCGTGGAAGGCTACATGGACGTCATCGCCCTCGCCCAACAGGGCCTGCGCAATGCCGTCGCCACCCTGGGCACGGCCACCAGCGAAGAACACTTGAAACGTCTGTTCAGGGTCGTTCCCAACGTTCTGTTCTGTTTCGACGGCGATCAGGCAGGTCGCAATGCCGCATGGCGCGCACTGGAGGCCACCCTGTCGAGCCTCCAGGACGGGCGGCGCGCACGATTCCTCTTTCTGCCCGAAGGCGAAGACCCGGACACTCTGGTGCGCTCCGAAGGCACCGACGCCTTCAAGGCCCGCATCAATCAGCATGCCCAACCGCTGGCAGACTACTTCTTCGAGCAGCTGACCCGGGAGTCCGACCCGCGCTCGCTCGAAGGCAAGGCCCACATGGCCACGCTTGCAGCGCCACTGATCGACAAGGTGCCCGGCGCCAACCTGCGAACGCTGATGCGCCAGCGCCTGAGCGAAATCACCGGCCTCAACAACGAAGCCGTCAGTCAGCTGGTACAAAGTGCGCCCGCCGATGTGCCTCCCAGCTACGATCCGTACGTCGATTACGACGCAATGCCTGATTTCGCGGATTACCAGCCCAACGGCGGATATGAAGAGCAGCCCCAGTGGTCGCCCAAGAAAACCGGCGGTCAGAATCAGAAAAAATGGGACAAGAAACCCTGGGACAAAAAAGGCAGGCGTCAGGACTTTGAACCCCGCACGCCACGCGTCCCGACGGCCGTGGAACCGCCGATGCAGGCAGCCTTGAGAAGCCTTCTGCATCACCCGGAACTGGCCGAAAAGGTCGAAAATGCCAGCCATTTCGCCGCAGAAGACCAAATGCAGGCACAACTGCTGGTGGCCCTGATCGAAGCCAGGCAAAAGAATCCGAATCTTCGGTCGTTACAGTTGATAGCGCGGTGGCATGGCACAGAACAGGGCCGATTGCTGCGCGCACTGGCAGAGAAGGAATGGCTGATCGAGGCCGACAACCTTGAACAACAGTTTTTCGACACTATAACTAGGCTATCGGCCAACCAACGTGAGCGGAACATTGATCAATTGATCGTCAAGGATCGTCAGGTAGGACTGACAGCCGAGGAGAAAACTCAGCTGCTCAAGCTGCTTAGTCGTAATGTTTCTGCACAAAACCCGACCTCAACTGGCGCGTGAGGTCACAGCTCGGGTATAATCCTCGGCTTGTTTTTTGCCCGCCAAGACCTTCAGTGGATAGGGTGTTATGTCCGGAAAAGCGCAACAGCAATCTCGTATCAAAGAGTTGATCACCCTGGGTCGTGAGCAGAAGTATCTGACTTACGCAGAGGTCAACGACCATTTGCCTGAGGATATTTCAGATCCTGAGCAGGTGGAAGACATCATCCGCATGATCAACGACATGGGGATCCCGGTACACGAGAGTGCTCCGGACGCAGACGCCCTGATGCTGGCCGATGCCGATACCGATGAAGCCGCCGCAGAAGAAGCAGCAGCAGCATTGGCCGCGGTTGAAACCGACATTGGCCGTACTACCGATCCCGTGCGTATGTACATGCGCGAAATGGGTACTGTCGAACTCCTGACCCGTGAAGGCGAAATCGAAATCGCCAAGCGTATCGAGGAAGGCATCCGTGAAGTGATGAGCGCAATTGCGCACTTCCCTGGCACGGTTGAGCACATTCTCTCCGAATACGATCGCGTCACGAGTGAAGGCGGTCGCCTGTCCGACGTTCTGAGTGGCTACATCGACCCGGACGACGGCATTGCGCCGCCGGCCGAAATGCCGCCACCGCTCGACGCCAAGGCCGACAAGGCTGAAGAAAGCGACGATGACGATGACGAATCGGGCGAATCTTCCGACGATGAAGAAGAAGCCGAAAGCGGTCCGGACCCTGTTGTCGCTCAGCAGCGCTTCGGTGCCGTTGCCGACCAGATGGAAATCACCCGCAAGGCGTTGAAGAAGTTCGGTCGCGAAGACAAGAACGCCATCGCAGAACTGCTCGCTCTGGCCGATCTGTTCATGCCGATCAAGCTGGTTCCGAAACAGTTTGAAGGCTTGGTCGAGCGCGTTCGCAGCGCCCTTGATCGCCTCCGCGCCCAGGAGCGCGCGATCATGCAACTGTGCGTGCGTGATGCCCGTATGCCACGCGCCGACTTCCTTCGCCAGTTCCCGGGCAACGAAGTCGACGAAAGCTGGACCGACGCTCTGGCCAAAGGCAAAAGCAAGTACGCTGAAGCCATTGCCCGCCTGCAGCCTGATATCCAGCGTTGCCAGCAGAAGCTGACAGCACTCGAAGAAGAAACCGGCCTGAAGATTGCCGAGATCAAGGACATCAACCGTCGCATGTCGATCGGTGAGGCCAAGGCCCGCCGCGCGAAGAAAGAGATGGTCGAGGCGAACTTGCGTCTGGTGATCTCCATTGCCAAGAAGTACACCAACCGCGGTCTGCAGTTCCTTGACCTGATTCAGGAAGGCAACATCGGCCTGATGAAAGCGGTGGACAAGTTTGAATACCGTCGCGGCTACAAGTTCTCGACCTATGCCACCTGGTGGATCCGTCAGGCGATCACTCGCTCGATTGCCGACCAGGCACGCACCATCCGTATTCCGGTGCACATGATCGAGACGATCAACAAGCTCAACCGTATTTCCCGGCAGATGCTGCAGGAAATGGGTCGGGCGGGTGTATGCAGGTTGGCGCAGCGTCGGTAGAGACCCGCGCCGGGGTCGTCGCTGAGGCGCCAGGTGTCGG
>NZ_JBIVGV010000025.1:0-61932 GCF_044748865.1 Pseudomonas sp. NPDC089734
GCAGCACCTGGTTGGACAGCCGTTCGGACAGCTGACGAGCGCCCTGGAGCGGGGTTTCGACGGCGACGTCATAGACGCGGGAGGTGAGGATTTTCCGGGCGTAATGATTGAGCAGGTCGGTCATTGCGTCGTCACCATGCTCAGAGACATGACGATCAGGCAAGACACAACGAGAAGAACGATAGGGCGTGGGATGGCGATCATGTCTGACTCCTGGTTCGTAAGTGGCCCGGGAGACAGAAGAAACCCGCCTCCAGGGCGGGTTTTTTGCAAACGTCGGCTAACCCGCCATGACTGGAATGACGGTAATAATAATCTGGCCGAAGTATTGCTTGATTGGGTTCATGGGCTGGAGGTTATGGCGGGACATGCTGCCAAGTCAAGGTTTCCTGTGGCGATGTGCCAAATGCTTCCCTTCAGGGGCTTAAATCCTTGGCCATGAAACTCGTATTTTTTATCAATGCAGACTTTTTTATTTCATGTCGGCACTTTACTCTTGACCGTGTGGTCAGTTATTTCAATCTTTCCACTCAGACAATCACTCAAAAGGACTGAAACATGGACGAATACCAAGAAGAACTGCTCGAATCCCGCGCGTTTGAACTGGACCCGCTGGAACCCGCCGACGACGCTACCGAGCTGTGAAGGGCATCAGGCGCTTTGACGCTGGCTGCGGCGGAACTCTCCCGGCGTCTGTCCGCTCCAGCGTTTGAAGGCGCGTTGAAAGGCTTCGGCCGAGGCAAAACCCAGTAAGTAAGCGATTTCTCCGAACGCCAGTTCGGTGTCGCGAATGTAAGTCATCGCCAGATCGCGACGTGTGTCATTGAGAATGGTGCGAAAGCGGGTGCCTTCATCGGCCAGCTTGCGACGCAGCGTCCAGGTCGGAAGCTTGAGGCGTGCGGCGACTTCCTCCAGATCCGGTTCTCTCCCTCCGTTCAACAGCGGTCCCAGCAACTGAATGATGCGTTCGCGCAGACTGCGCGTGCGAGTCAACTGCTCCAGTTCCTTTTCACACAATTGCAGCAGATGCCGCCAGGTGCTCGGACAGTGTGCCGGGTTGCGCAGTGCCAGCGTTGCCTGATCCAGGCGCACTTGGTTGGTGGTGGCACCAAAGACAATCGGTTGGTCGCTCAAGGCGCTGTAGTGGGCAGCATAGGCCGGTGCCTCGAATTCGATCTCGACCCGCTGGGCGCGCAAGGGCTTGTCTGCCAGTGCAGACAGTTGCGTGATCCAGCCACACAGGATCGAATCCACCACGAAGCGGTTGTAAGCGTTGTAAGGGCTGATGGAGTAGAAGCGCAGCCAGGCACCGTCAGCGTCTTCATGAAAACTGGATTGCCCGCGATAGTTGGCGCCATACAGGGCTTCGAACCGGATCAGGGCGCGTGCGGCCTCGCGCACTGTCGGGGCTTGCGCTGCCGTGACGCCTGCGAGGCCGGCCTGGCTGATACGGCTGACCTGGCCCATGCGCAGGCCCAGCCCCGGTTGCCCGGTAAGCTGAATGGCCGCATGCCCCAGACGCATGTAGCGAGGGATCGACAAGCGTGCGCCGGCTTCACTCAGGCGCGCAGTATCCAGACCGTATTGCTCCAGCAGGGGAGCAGGATCCTGATCGAAACTGCGAACGGCTTCGGCCAGGCTCTGGACAAAACCGACCGAGAGATCACCCAGGCGCATCGTCAGGTTGGGCATGTTCTATAGCCAGAGATTGATCAAACGAGCACCGCTCAGGGTGCGGTTCTCGAACGGCTGTTCACCCAGGGTCTGGCCGTTGTAGCTGGCAAAACTGTGGCCTGAGCTGCCCTGATCCCAGAATTGTCCACGCAGAAACACGCTGACACCTGCCCGTGCCGTACTGTGGGGAGGACGAGCGGTCAGGGTCAGAGCATGCCAGGCTTCGCCCTCGCTGAGGCTTCCGGCCCTGAGATCGATATCCGTGGCAGCACTTTTGTCCCATAACCCACGCCAGGGGCTGACCCAACTGCTCTTGCCGGCCACGAAGGCGGGCACGGCAATCAGCTCGACGCCGCGGGTGTTCAGCTCTGCATAATTGGCCGGATACAGGCTGTCGCTGCCGATCAGGACACCCAGGCGGCCCGCAGGTGTGTCGATGACGTTCAAGGGCGTATTGCGGGCGGTTTGAACGTAATCATGCTGGTAGGCGCCCGGATAACGCTGGCGTTGGGGCTGACCCATTGGCTGACCGTCACTGCCAAAGGTGAGGCTGCTGTTATACAAGGTGCCATGGCCTGTCCGTAGCTGGCCTTCTTCGACATACGGTTCTGGCAGCACGATGCTGCCGGCCACCAGCGTGACCCCGAATTCCTTGGCAAGACCGCCGAACAAGTTTTGATAATCCTGCGCCATGCTGTGTGCTTTCATGCGCAGATAAGCATCTTCCAGGCGGTTCTCACCTGTTGCCTGAACGATGGCGGCGATGAACGCCAGCGGGTTGCTCCAGGGCAGCCAGCTCATGGCCTCATCCCTGGCACTGGCCTGATAAAGCTGATTCTTTTCACCGCGCACAAACAGCCAGGTGCCCACATGTTCGGGCAGCACAACGATTGTCCTGGGGTTGATCAGGCCCTGTTCACGGGCCTGTTGCAGGTAAGCCGCCAGCTTGCGATGCAGCTGTTCAAGGCTCTGGTAATCGGTAGGGAACAGCTCGGGTTCCACCCCCAGCAGGTTACCGCGTTCGCCGGGCTGGCCTGCGTTGATGGCCAGGCGAATGCGCAGATCGGACAGGTAATGCCCTGCCGGACGCTGTTCGGTCCAGAGGCCATAACTGACAAGGAGCGCTACGCTCGTCAGGACGAGGCAGATGCCGAAGAGTTTACGCATAAAAGACTATTGAACAGGGGGCAAGACAGGACACTATCCTGCCTGCACGTTTGGATCAATAACTTGTCACTTTCGGTCATTGAGCGAGGCGGTTTCGCTCTTTACTGTTGAGGTCATGAACGGCGCAGAAATAGCCCGCAATAAAACAAGAGGGCACGCAGAGGCTCTCGTTTCCCGTGATGAAACCGATGGAGTGTTCCGATGACTGCCACTCGCTATCCGCATCTGCTGGCCCCGCTGGACCTGGGGTTCACGACTTTGCGCAATCGTACCCTGATGGGCTCGATGCACACCGGTCTTGAGGAGCGTCCCGGAGGTTTCGAGCGGATGGCCGCGTATTTTGCCGAGCGCGCGCGAGGAGGCGTCGGGCTGATGGTGACCGGCGGGATCGCGCCCAACAAGGAAGGTGGGGTCTATAAAGGCGCAGCGAAACTGACCACGGACGAAGAAGCGCATCAGCATCGCACCGTGACGCAGGCCGTTCATGAGGCGGGTGGCAAGATCTGCCTGCAGATCCTGCACGCCGGACGTTACGCCTACAGCCCCGAGCAGGTCGCGCCCAGCGCTCTTCAGGCACCGATCAACCCGTTCACGCCAAAGGAACTGGACGAAGAGGGCATTGAAAAGCAGATCCGGGATTTCGTGACCTGTTCGACCCTGGCTCAAGGTGCCGGGTATGACGGCGTGGAAATCATGGGCTCCGAAGGTTACTTCATCAACCAGTTCCTGGCCGCGCAGACCAACCATCGCACTGACCGCTGGGGCGGCAGCTACGAAAACCGCATGCGCCTGCCGGTCGAGATCGTGCGCCGGGTGCGCGAAGCCGTGGGGGCGGAGTTCATCATCATCTTCCGCCTGTCGATGCTGGACCTGGTTGAAGGCGGCAGCACCTGGGAAGAAATTGTCACCCTGGCCAAGGCCATCGAGCAGGCCGGTGCGACGATCATCAATACCGGTATCGGCTGGCATGAAGCGCGGATTCCCACCATCGCCACCAAGGTGCCACGTGGCGCTTTCAGCAAGGTGACTGCCAAACTGCGGGGCGCAGTGAAAATCCCGCTGATCACCACCAACCGCATCAATACCCCCGAGATCGCGGAGCAGATTCTGGCCGAAGGCGATGCCGACATGGTGTCCATGGCCCGGCCATTTCTGGCCGATCCGGAGTTCGTCAACAAGGCGGCTGCGGGGCGTGCCGACGAGATCAATACCTGCATCGGCTGCAACCAGGCCTGTCTGGACCATACTTTTGGCGGCAAGCTGACCAGTTGCCTGGTCAACCCGCGTGCCTGCCATGAAACCGAGCTGAATTACCTGCCTGTACGGCAGATCAAGAAAGTCGCCGTGGTGGGCGCAGGGCCTGCCGGCCTGGCTGCTGCAACCGTGGCGGCAGAGCGCGGGCATCAGGTGACGCTGTTCGATTCGGCCAGTGAGATTGGCGGGCAATTCAATGTGGCCAAGCGTGTGCCGGGCAAGGAAGAGTTCTATGAAACCTTGCGTTACTTCAAGCACAAGCTGCAGAGCACCGGTGTGGAAGTGTGTCTTGACACTCGTGTGGCTGTGCAGGACTTGCTGGATGGCGGTTTCGACGAAGTGCTGCTGGCCACCGGAATCGTCCCGCGTACGCCTGCCATTCCTGGCATCGATAACCCCAAGGTGCTGAGCTACCTGGACGTGATTCTGCAACGCAAGCCAGTGGGCAAGAGCGTGGCAGTCATCGGAGCGGGCGGGATCGGGTTCGATGTGTCGGAGTTCCTGGTCCATCAGGGCGTTTCCACCAGCCAGGATCGTGATGCTTTCTGGAAGGAGTGGGGCATCGATACAGCCTTGCAGGCCCGTGGTGGCGTGGCGGGTATCAGGCCCGAAGTTCATGCCCCGGCGCGGCAGGTGTTCCTGCTGCAGCGCAAGGACACCAAAATCGGTGACGGCCTGGGCAAGACCACCGGATGGATTCACCGCACAGGCCTGAAAAACAAGCAGGTGCAGATGCTCAACAGCGTGCAGTACCTGAAAATCGACGATGCCGGTCTGCATATCCGCATCGGCGAAGGCGAGGAGAAACTGCTGCCGGTGGACAACATCGTCATCTGCGCCGGCCAGGACCCGTTGCGTGAACTGTATGACGGGCTGGTCGATGCAGGGCAGAGCGTTCACCTGATTGGTGGCGCAGATGTTGCGGCGGAGCTGGATGCCAAGCGGGCGATTGATCAGGGTTCGCGATTGGCTGCGGCATTGTAGATACCGCGACGGCGCTATTCCTGAATATGCGGCATCGGTAGGAGCGAATTCATTCGCGAAGGGGGGGCTGAAGTACGCGAGAGTCATGCCGTCTGACAGTGCGTCTTCGCGGATGAATCCGCTCCTACAGTCATCGTCGGCTGTTAGACTGCCGCCCCATGATCGACGACGCACTTGCCTGGCAACCCTCAGCGCCCCTCGAACCTCTGAACCTGCCCTGGCTGCAACAGGCTGGCATCGAGGTTGCGATCCTGCGTCTGGATCTGATCGACCCGCTGATCAGTGGCAATAAATGGTTCAAGCTCACCGACCATCTGGCCTGCGCAGTCCAGCAACGGGCGGCTGGGCTGATCAGCCTGGGGGGCGCGCACTCCAATCATCTTCACGCTCTGGCAGCGGCAGGCAAGCGGTTCGGCTTTCCCACGGTGGGGTTGTTGCGGGGGCATGCGCAGCAGACGCCTACCGTCATCGACCTTGAAACCTTCGGCATGCAATTGCACTGGCTGGGGTATGCCGGGTATCGCGCCCGGCATGAAGAGGGGTTCTGGTCGCCATGGCAAGCGCAGTATCCCGAGTTGTATCCGATCCCTGAAGGTGGCGGTGGAATGCCCGGTGCCCTGGGTTGTGCCCGACTGCTTGAATTGGTTCAGGGCCAGTTGCAGTCATTGGGGTGGGACGATCATCACGGTTGGTGGCTGGCGGCAGGCACCGGGACGACCCTGGCCGGGCTGGTGCTGGCAGAGGCGGGAACCCGTCCGGTGCATGGCGCTCTGGCCGTACCGGACGATCATGGTGTCGCGCAGAATGTGGCGGCGCTGGTGGGGGATTTCCACCGCTATCATCTGTTTGATGCCAGCCGGGGTGCCTTTGCCAGAACCGATGCGCATTTGCTGAATTTTATCGACATCAGCGAAGCGCAGAGCGGTGTTCCTCTGGAGCCTCTGTATACCGGCAAGGCGCTTCTGGCCCTGCATGATGAAGTCGCATCCGGACGCTTTAGCCCGGGCACTCGGCTGATTTTTGTCCATACCGGCGGCTTGCAGGGGCGGCGGGCGATGGGGCTTTGAACCGGAGGCGTCGTCCCTGAATACGTGAGCGACACTTTCAGAGCAAGGCGCAAGCATTGCTGTCTCGATAATCGGTCCATTCCCTATCAAAATGGCCGAGGTCAGCATGACAACTACCGCTGTAGAACACGTCGATCCTGCGACGTTGAGAAAAGTCATCGTGGCTGCCGCCATCGGTAATTTTGTCGAATGGTTCGATTTCGCGGTTTATGGATTTCTGGCCACCACCATTGCCCTGCAATTCTTCCCCAGCACCGACACCAGTGCCGCGCTGCTGAAGACGTTTGCGGTGTTTGCCGTGGCTTTTGCCTTCCGGCCGCTGGGCGGGATTTTCTTTGGCATGCTGGGAGACAGGATCGGTCGCAAGCGCACGCTGGCCATCACCATTCTGTTGATGGCGGGGGCCACGACCCTGATTGGTCTGTTGCCCACCTATGCGGCCATCGGCGTGACGGCTCCGATTCTGCTGACCATCATCCGCTGTGCTCAAGGCTTCTCGGCAGGCGGTGAATATGCCGGTGCCTGTGCCTACCTGATGGAGCATGCTCCGCACAACAAACGCGCCTGGTATGGCAGCTTCCTGCCGGTGTCGACCTTTTCGGCCTTTGCTGCCGCCGCCGTGGTGGCGTATGCGCTGGAAGCGTTACTGTCGGCGGACACCATGAGCAGTTGGGGCTGGCGTCTGCCTTTTCTGATCGCGGCACCGTTGGGGCTGGTGGGGCTTTACCTGCGCTGGAGACTGGACGAAACCCCGGCTTTTCAGGCTGTGGAGCAGGAGCATGCAGTGGCTCACTCGCCCCTCAAGGAAACCCTGCGTAATCATGGCGCCGCCATTTGCTGCCTGGGGGCATTCATTTCCCTGACGGCCTTGTCGTTCTATATGTTCACCACCTATTTCGCCACTTACCTGCAAGTGGCGGGTGGCTTGAGTCGGGCCACGGCGTTGCTGGTGTCGTTGATCGCCTTGCTGTTTGCCGCCGCGATCTGTCCGCTGGCCGGTGCTTATTCCGATCGGGTCGGGCGACGCGCCACGGTGGTCACGGCTTGCATACTGCTGATGCTGGTGGTGTTTCCGTCGTTCCTGATGGCCAGTTCGGGGTCGTTTGCGGCGTCGATTCTGGGTGTGATGTTGCTGGCTGTCGGAGCGGTATTGTGCGGCGTGGTCACGGCGGCGCTGCTGTCGGAGACTTTCCCGACCCGTACCCGTTACACGGCTTCGGCCATCACTTACAACATGGCTTACACCCTGTTTGGTGGCACCGCGCCGCTGGTGGCGACGTGGTTGATCAGCACCACCGGCAGCAACCTGTCGCCTGCGTTTTACCTGATTGTCGTGTCGGCGCTGGCTTTGATGGGCGGGCTGGCGCTGCCGGAAACGTCGAGGATTTCACTGCATGATGTGGCAGTAACAGGGAAGGGCAGGGAGTTGTCAGGGCTGGTTCGCGAATGAGCGGAGCGCTGCCCACAAAAAACGCAACATCATGATTTAAAAGCCCTTCTGTAGGAGCGAATTCATTCGCGAAAAGCCCCGTGAAGCTGAAGAGCATCTATCGCCTTCAATGACGCCTCGCGAATGAATTCGCTCCTACTGGCGTGTCCCGTATTTACAACAAAAAATGCCACGGATGCACTGAAAAATGGCACATTGGCGGCCCTCGTCTGTTATGACACATTTTGTAATATCAGACTGAGGGCACTCCAAAACCATTTTTTACGGATGAAATGCATGGCGATCAGCGCCCAGCCGGGCTCTTCCACGGCTTCGACGACTCCTCAGACCAGCCCATTGGTGATGCGCATTATTGGTGCAGTTGCCCTGGCGCATTTGATCAACGACCTGATTCAGGCCGTACTGCCGTCGATCTATCCAATGCTCAAGGCCAGTTACGACCTGAGTTTTACCCAGATCGGGCTGATTACCCTGACCTTCCAGATCACGGCTTCCCTGCTGCAACCCTGGGTCGGTTATTACACCGATCGACACCCCAACCCGCTGGTTCTGCCACTGGGTTCGATCTGTACGCTGATCGGTATTGTGATGTTGTCGATGGTGGGCAGCTTTCCTCTGATTCTGCTGGCCTCGGCGCTGATCGGCATCGGCTCCTCGACCTTTCACCCCGAGGCTTCGCGTATTGCCCGGCTGGCTTCCGGCGGGCGTTTTGGCCTGGCGCAATCGACATTCCAGGTTGGCGGCAATACCGGTTCGGCGTTCGGCCCGTTGCTGGCGGCCGCGATCATCATTCCGTTCGGTCAGGGCAATGTGGCCTGGATCGGTTTGTTTGCGCTGTTTTCCCTTGGTTTGCTGTACGCCATCAGCCGCTGGTACCGCGTCCACCTGAACCTGTTCAGGCTCAAGGCCGGCCAGGCGGCGACCCATGGCCTGTCGAGGCAGCGAGTGATCGTTTCGCTGGGTATCCTGGCGTTTCTGGTGTTTTCCAAGTTCTTCTACATGACCAGCCTCACCAGCTACTTCACGTTCTATCTGATCGAGAAGTTCGACCTGTCGGTGGCCAGTTCGCAATTGCATCTGTTCCTGTTTCTGGGGGCCGTGGCGGCTGGGACCTTCTTCGGTGGGCCGATTGGCGACAGGATCGGCCGCAAGAAAGTGATCTGGTTTTCGATTCTGGGCGCCGCACCTTTCACCCTGGCGCTGCCTTACGCCGACCTGTTCTGGACCAGTGTGCTGAGCGTCATCATCGGCTTCATTCTGGCCTCGGCGTTTTCCGCCATCGTGGTGTATGCCCAGGAGCTGGTACCGGGCAACGTGGGCATGATCGCCGGGATATTCTTCGGCCTGATGTTCGGTTTCGGCGGGATCGGCGCGGCATTGCTCGGTTATCTGGCCGACAGCCACGGCATCCTGTTCGTTTACAACCTGTGCTCGTTCCTGCCCTTGCTGGGCATCCTGACGATCTTTCTGCCCAAGACCCGCTGATCAGGCCGGCGGGGGCGAAAGGATGACAGCGTCCTGCGTGTTACTGGTGTCGGCCAGATGGGGCCACATGTCCGATACCAGAAACAGGCGTTCGCTTTCCTCCCATTCGCCCTGGGCGTTCTGATTCAGACGCACCAGCAATTGTGCCGGTGCCAGCGGATCGAGCTGGTTCAGCCAGTCCTGCAATTGTTCGTGGCTCCAGGCTTGCGCGTAATGCGCAGGTGCCAGCCAGGAATGGCGTGGCAAGGGCTGCCAGCGACCGGCCGGGCTTTGTGCAATGAACGCTTCCCAGTCACGTTGATGCAGCCAGCGTCCTTTGAGGTGCTGACTGTGAACCCCTGTGGGTGATCGGGCCTGACCTGGCCAGGGATACAGCAGATAGCCTCCCAGCCACAGCTCGGCGGTGAAGGACTCGATACCCAGCCCTGACAGCATGGCCCGGCTCTCCGGGCGAGCGGACATCGGCAACTGGTGCTGACTCAGGTGGGCCAGCTTGCGATCCAGCCGGTCATGGCAACCCGGCCCCAGCCATTGGCTGGTATCGCGGCCGTCGCCATCCTGCGGCCCCAGATAAAGCTTGATGGCCAGTTCCACATGATGCACGCCATCGCGATCACGCAGCAGCATGTCCAGCTCGCCCAGCGTATGGCCTTCCTGGCGGATCGGCAGGTTGGCGGCAATGATCTCGACCCCCGGCGCATGATGCACCGCGAACTGCCAGAGGCGTTCGTAGTAAAGGCCCAGCCTGCGCGTCGCGCTGAGTGACAGCCAGTGTTCCAGTGGGCTGCCGTCACGATCCAGCTGGCGCAGGAAGTCCTCCAGTTGGCGCGGGGCCTGAACCCAGTCGCTGCCGGTCAGCGGGTGGCGTTGCGGCCAGGGCGTCCGGTCGAGCATGGGCGGGGCGAGCATGACCCAGGCCAGGTCGCGGACCTCGGGATGGCGCAACTGGCGGGGGAGGTCGATCAGGTCGGGAAATAGAGTCATGTACCGAGGATAGCCTTCCTCTCTCCGCAGGAGCGAATTCATTCGTGAAGACTGACAGATATGTGCCGGATGTTCCGGCCCATCGCGGATAAATCCGCTCCTACAGATTGCCTCCCGGCAGGAGCGAATTCATTCGCGAAGACTGATAGATATGTGCCGGATGTTCCGGCCCATCGCGGATAAATCCGCTCCTACAGATTGCCTCCCGGTAGGAGCGAATTCATTCGCGAAGACTGACAGATATGTGCCGGATGTTCCGGCCCATCGCGGATAAATCCGCTCCTACAGATTGTCCCCCGGCAGGAGCGAATTCATTCATGAAGGCGGCATACATTGCCGCTACCCGGCGCTTTCGCCCATAATCCGGTTCTTTAAAGCCGTATCGAACCCGCAGCAGGAGCCCCATGGAGCAATTTCGCAATATCGGCATCATCGGTCGTCTGGGCAGTGTTCAGGTGCTCGATACCGTCCGCCGACTCAAGAGATTCCTGTTGGACCGGCATCTGCACGTCATTCTGGAAGATACCATCGCTGAAGTGCTGCCCGGTCACGGTCTGCAGACCTCGTCCCGCAAGATGCTCGGTGAGGTGTGCGACATGGTCATCGTGGTCGGTGGCGACGGCAGCCTGCTGGGCGCGGCGCGGGCACTGGCCAGGCACAATGTGCCGGTGCTGGGCATCAACCGCGGCAGCCTGGGTTTTCTGACCGATATCCGTCCTGACGAACTGGAAGTGAAGGTCGCTGAAGTTCTGGAAGGCCACTATCTGGTGGAAAACCGTTTTCTGCTCCAGGCCGAGGTCCGTCGTCATGGCGAGGCCATTGGTCAGGGCGATGCACTCAACGATGTGGTGCTGCACCCTGGCAAGTCCACACGGATGATCGAATTCGAGATCTATATCGATGGCCAGTTCGTCTGCAGCCAGAAGGCCGACGGCCTGATCGTCGCCACGCCCACCGGCTCGACCGCCTATGCGCTGTCGGCAGGCGGGCCGATCATGCACCCCAAGCTCGATGCCATCGTGATTGTTCCGATGTACCCGCATACCCTGTCCGGTCGCCCCATCGTGGTGGACGGCAACAGCGAGCTGAAAATCGTCGTCTCCAAGGACATGACGATCTATCCCCAGGTGTCCTGTGACGGGCAGAACCACTTCACCTGCGCACCGGGCGACACCATTACCGTCAGCAAGAAGTCGCAGAAGCTGCGCTTGATTCACCCTCTGGATCACAACTATTACGAAGTCTGTCGCACCAAGCTTGGCTGGGGCAGCAGGCTCGGTGCCGGAGGCGACTGATGCTCGATCCTGCGCGTGGCTACGATCTGATCGGTGACGTGCACGGGTGTGCTCATACCCTTGAGCACTTGCTGGAGCTTCTCGGTTACCGTTATCAGGCAGGTGTCTGGCGCCATCCCGAGCGTCAGGTGATTTTCCTGGGCGATATCATCGACCGTGGCCCGCGGATTCGCGAGGCGCTGCATATCGTCCGCGATATGGTCCAGGCCGGGCAGGCCTACTGCATCATGGGCAACCATGAATTCAATGCGCTGGGCTGGGTGACACCCGCCTTGTCCGAGGGCGGGCAGCGTTTCGTGCGCGAGCACACGCCGCGTCATGCACGCCTGATCGGCGAGACACTGGCGCAGTTCGAGCAATATCCGGCGGAATGGAACGAGTTTGTCCAATGGTTCTATGAGCTGCCGCTGTATATCGATGCCGGTCGCTTTCGGGTGGTGCACGCCTGTTGGGACCCGAGCCTGATCGAGCCGCTGCGCGGCTTGCATGGCAATGGCTGTATCGACAAACATTTCGTCCAGGCTTCGGCCGTGCCGGGCAGCTTTGCCAGTGGCGTGTTCAATCGTCTGCTGCGTGGCACGGACATGCGCCTGCCCCACGGTCTGACGCTCACCGGCGGCGACGGCCTGTCCCGTGCCTTCTTTCGTACCAAGTTCTGGGAAGACGACCCGCAGACTTACGGCGACGTGGTGTTCCAGCCCGACGCCTTGCCCGAAGGCGTAGCCAAGACGCCGCTGTCCACTTCGGAAAAGAACGCCCTGTTGCGCTACGGCATTAACGAACCACTGCTGTTCGTCGGTCATTACTGGCGCAGCGGCATACCGGCCCCGATCCGGCCGAACCTGGCCTGCCTGGATTACAGCGCCGTGTTGTACGGCAAGCTGGTGGCCTATCGACTGGATCAGGAAACGCAGATCGACCCGAATAAATTTGTCTGGGTCGATGTTCAGCGACCGGAGGTTTCAGCATGACGCCTGCTGCCGCGCTGCGCGTGCCATTGAGCACTGATCTGACAGGGTTCATCGGTTTTCTTACACGCCTGGGTGTGCCTCATCGCGTCAGTGAAGAGGCCGGCGAACAAGTGCTCTGGGTCCCGAATGTCGGGCAACTGGCCGAGGATGTACGCGCGCTGTATGAGCGTTTTCCCGAGGGGGACGACGCCTATCAGTTGCCACCGGGTACTGCGCTGACCCCGGTGAAGCGTCCAGGCTTCATTCAACAGGTGCTCGGCAGCCCGCTGACTGCACTGGTGCTGCTGGCGACCCTGATCGTTGCCTGGTTCACCTTGCTGGGAGAGAACCTCGACACTTTGCGCTGGCTGACCTTTCTGGATTTTCGGGTCCAGGGTGAGTACGCGATGTTCGTGCCCCTGGCCGACAGCCTGGCGGCAGGGCAGTGGTGGCGTCTCTTTTCCCCTATGCTGATCCATTTTGGCATCCTGCATCTGTCCATGAATGGCCTGTGGTACTGGGAACTGGGGCGGCGCATCGAGCTGCGTCAGGGCCGTTGGCACCTGCTGGGGCTGACGCTGCTGTTCGCTGCGGTTTCCAACATCGTTCAATATCTTTTCGGCGGCCCGAGCCTGTTTGGCGGATTGTCGGGCGTGCTTTATGGATTGCTTGGCCACTGCTGGATTTTCCAGCTTCTGGCCCCGAATCCTGTCTATCGCATGCCCCGTGGTGTGCTGATCATGATGCTGGTCTGGCTGGTGTTGTGCCTGTCCGGGCTGGTGAGCCTGCTCGGTTTTGGAGAGATTGCCAACGGCGCCCATGTCGGCGGTTTGATCATCGGTTGTATCACGGGGCTTTTGGGCGGAGCCATTGCCCGCCGCAGAACCTGAAATTGCCCACTATTTTCTGGAGCACCTTATGTCCTCTTTTGCAGAAATGATCGACAACATCACCCCCGATATCTACGAGAGCCTGAAACTGGCCGTGGAAATCGGTAAATGGTCCGATGGCCGCAAGCTGACTCAGGAGCAGCGCGAGCTGTCCTTGCAGGCGCTGATCGCCTGGGAAGCGCAGAACCTGCCGGAAGACCAGCGTATTGGCTACATGGGCCCGCAGGAATGTGCGTCCAAGTCCGAGCCGGTGCCGAACATCCTGTTCAAGTCGGATGCCATCCATTGATAGAGATTGGTCGCGGAGCAGTCAACAAGATGTCGGCGCGCCAGGATGCGGCGTCGTTCGTGCAATACGGCTTTCGCCTGGGCGATGCCGAAATCCCGGTCAACCCACTGATCGGCAAGACGGTGCGCCTGGAATATCTGGGCGCGATCCATTGCAGCCATTGCGGTCGCAAGACCAAGTCCAGCTACAGCCAGGGCTATTGTTACCCTTGCATGCTCAAGCTGGCTCAGTGCGACGTGTGCATCATGAGCCCGGAAAAGTGCCATCACGATCAGGGAACCTGCCGGGACCCGTCCTGGGGCGAGCAATTCTGCATGACCGACCATATCGTCTATCTCGCCAATTCATCGGGCGTGAAGGTCGGGATCACCCGTGCGACGCAATTGCCGACCCGCTGGCTGGATCAGGGGGCGAGCCAGGCTCTGCCGATCCTGCGCGTGGCGACCCGGCAGCAGTCCGGTTTCGTCGAAGACCTGCTGCGCAGTCAGGTGGCGGACCGGACCAACTGGCGCGCCTTGCTCAAGGGCGATGCCCAGCCGGTCGACCTCAAGGCCATCCGTCAGGAACTGTTCGACAGTTGTGCTGCCGGATTACAGGAGTTGCAGGATAGATTCGGCTTGCAGGCCATTCAGTTGCTGCACGATGCCGAACCTGTGGAGTTTCGTTATCCGGTCGAGGCATATCCGACCAAGATCGTCAGTTTCAATCTGGACAAGAACCCGATTGCCGAGGGCACGCTGCTGGGGATCAAGGGCCAATACCTGATTTTCGACACCGGCGTGATCAATATTCGCAAGTACACGGCCTATCAACTGGCCGTGCATCAGTAATAAGGACTCCAGCATGCGTACCGAGCAACCGAAAATGATTTACCTGAAGGACTATCAGGCGCCCGAGTACTTCATTGACGAAACGCACCTGACCTTTGAGCTGTTCGACGACCACTCTCTGGTTCATGCACAACTGGTCATGCGTCGTAACCCGGAGCGGGGCGCAGGCCTGCCGCCGCTGGTGCTGGATGGCCAGCTTCTGGAGCTTGTGTCGCTGCAACTGGACGATGTCGAGCTGACGGCTGCCGATTATCAACTGACGCCCGACCATCTGACGCTGCACCCCAAGGCCGAGCGTTTCACGGTCGACAGTACCGTGCGCATCCATCCTGAAACCAATACCGCGCTGGAAGGCCTGTACAAGTCCAGCGGCATGTTCTGCACCCAGTGCGAAGCCGAAGGCTTCCGCAAGATCACCTACTACCTCGACCGCCCGGACGTGATGAGCAAGTTCACCACGACCCTGAGCGCCGACAAGCATGACTTCCCGGTTCTGCTGTCCAACGGCAACCCGATTGCCAGCGGCCAGGAAGATGACGGTCGTCACTGGGCGACCTGGGAAGATCCGTTCATGAAGCCCGCCTACCTGTTCGCGCTGGTGGCCGGTGATCTGTGGTGTGTCGAGGATACCTTCACCACCATGAGCGAGCGGGTCGTCACCCTGCGCATCTACGTCGAGCCGGAAAACATCGACAAGTGCCAGCACGCCATGGACAGCCTGAAGAAGTCCATGCGCTGGGACGAGGAAACCTACGGTCGCGAATACGACCTGGATATCTTCATGATCGTGGCGGTCAACGACTTCAACATGGGCGCCATGGAGAACAAGGGCCTCAATATCTTCAACTCCAGCGCCGTGCTGGCCCGTGCCGAAACCGCAACCGATGCCGCTCACCAGCGCGTCGAAGCCATTGTGGCTCACGAATACTTCCACAACTGGTCGGGCAACCGCGTGACCTGTCGCGACTGGTTCCAGCTGTCGCTCAAGGAAGGTTTCACGGTGTTCCGCGATTCCGGTTTCTCGGCGGACATGAATTCGGCCACGGTCAAGCGCATCCAGGACGTTGCCTACCTGCGCACTCACCAGTTCGCGGAAGATGCAGGCCCCATGGCTCACGCCGTGCGCCCGGACAGCTTTATCGAGATTTCCAACTTCTACACCCTGACCGTCTATGAAAAGGGTGCCGAAGTCGTCGGCATGATCCACACCCTGCTGGGTGCCGAAGGCTTCCGCAAGGGCAGTGACCTGTACTTCGAGCGCCACGATGGTCAGGCGGTGACTTGTGACGACTTCATCAAGGCCATGGAAGACGCCAATGGCGTTGACCTGACCCGGTTCAAGCGCTGGTACAGCCAGGCCGGTACGCCACGTCTGGCCGTCAGCGAGTCCTATGACGCTGCGGCACGCACCTACAGCCTGACCTTCCGCCAGAGCTGCCCGCAGACACCGGACAAGCAAGAGAAACAGCCGTTCGTGATTCCGGTCGAACTGGGGCTGCTGGACAAGCAAGGCAAGGATATCGCCCTGCGTCTGTCCGGCGAAGCGGCGGCCGGTGCGACTTCCCGCGTGCTGTCGGTGACCGAAGCCGAGCAGACCTTCACCTTCGTCGATATCGTTGAAAAACCGCTGCCATCGCTGCTGCGCGGCTTCTCGGCACCGGTCAAGCTCAGCTTCCCCTACGATCGCGATCAACTGATGTTCCTGATGCAGCACGACAGCGATGGTTTCAATCGCTGGGATGCTGGCCAGCAACTGTCGGTGCAGGTGTTGCAGGAGTTGATCGGCCAGCACCAGCAAGGTCAGCCGCTGGTCATGGATCAACGCCTGGTAACAGCGCTGGGCACCGTTCTGGCGGATAAGCAACTGGATCAGGCCATGGTCGCGGAAATGCTTTCGTTGCCGGGGGAGGCGTACCTCACCGAGATTAGCGAAGTGGCGGATGTCGATGCCATCCATGCGGCCCGTGAGTTTGCGCGCCAGCAGATTGCCGACAACCTGTTCGACGGCCTCTGGGCGCGTTATCAGGCCAATCGCGAGCTGTCGAAAGCCACGCCATACATCGCCGAAGCCGAGCATTTCGCCCGTCGCAGTCTGCAGAACATCGCCCTGTCGTACCTGATGCTCAGCGGCAAGCCGCAAGTGCTGGCCGCGACCATCGATCAGTTCGACACCAGTGACAACATGACCGAACGCCTGACCGCGCTGGCCGTGCTGGTCAACTCGCCGTTCACCGAAGAGCGCGCCAAGGCCCTGGCCGTGTTTGCCGAGAACTTCAAGGACAACCCGCTGGTCATGGATCAGTGGTTCAGCGTCCAGGCAGGCAGCACTCAACCGGGTGGCCTGCAACGGGTCAAAGAGCTGATGCAGCATCCGGCGTTCAACATCAAGAACCCGAACAAGGTTCGCGCCCTGATCGGTGCCTTCGCTGGCCAGAACCTGATCAACTTCCATGCGGCGGACGGTTCCGGCTATCGCTTCCTGGCAGATCTGGTGATCGAACTCAACGGCTTCAACCCGCAGATCGCGTCGCGCCAACTGGCACCGCTGACCCGCTGGCGCAAATACGACCGCGCCCGTCAGGCGTTGATGAAAGGTGAGCTGGAGCGCATTCGCAGTTCCGGCGAACTGTCGTCCGATGTGTTCGAGGTCGTGAGCAAGAGCCTGGCCGAGTAAGGCTTTTTCGCGGATGAATCCGCTCCTACGTAGGAGCGAATTCATTCGCGAAGACTTCCCCGCTTAACAAAAGATAACGACATGCCGATTGTCAGGCATTTGAAAAGCTGACTAGGATGTGGCTGCTTCCAAAAGGGTAAGGCTGGGCTCTGTACGAAATGTATCTGCGCTCGGTGATGCTGCGTTGAAAACAGGCTCGGAATGCTCATTTACACCCAGTAAACTCCGCTTCCTCGCCTGTTTTCGCCTTGCCTCACCTTCGCTCGAAAACATTTCGTAAAGACCCTGGAGCACTCCGGCCTACATAAAACCTGATAACAATAACGGGAGAAGTCCATGAGTGAGCCTTTCATTCGGCGCACCCGATCATCCGCGGGTCTGTCCCTCACGCTGTGCGCTGCGCTGTTGGCCGCTACGGCTGCCATGCCTTCGCAAGCTGCTTCCGATCCTGCAAAGCCTTCCACTGACGTTCTCTACTCCATCGAGTCGGCCAAGGCCGCACGCGGTTTGTTGTTGGACGTGGCCCACGCCGGGGCGCGGTTGGTGGTGGTGGGAGACCATGGCCATATTCTCTATTCCGACGATCAGGGCAAGACCTGGACCCAGGCCAGGGTTCCGACTCGCCAATTGCTGACGGCGGTGTATTTCGTCGATGAGCAGCATGGCTGGGCGGTCGGGCACGATGCACAGGTGCTGGCCAGCAACGATGGTGGCAAGACCTGGAACAAACAGTTTGAAGACCTCAAACGCGAGGCCCCGCTGCTGGATGTCTGGTTCAAGGACCTGAACAACGGTTTTGCCGTTGGCGCTTATGGTGCGCTGTTGACCACCACCGATGGCGGCCAGCATTGGGAGGATGTCAGCGACCGGCTCGATAACGAAGATCAGTACCACCTCAACGGCATCGCTCAGGTCAAGGATGCGGGTCTGTTCATCGTTGGCGAGGCGGGCAGCATGTTTCGCTCCCATGATGACGGGCAGAGCTGGGAAAGACTCGAAGGCCCGTATCAAGGCTCGCTGTTCGGCGTGACGGGCACCGCTCAGCCTTCGACGCTATTGGCCTATGGCCTGCGTGGCAATCTGTTTCGTTCCACCGATTTTGGCGACAACTGGGAAACCATCCCCTTGAATGCGGCACGCGGGCCGCTGGAGTTCGGGCTGGCCAATGCCACGTTGCTGGCCGACGGTTCGCTGGTTCTGGTGGGCAACGGCGGCAGCGTCATGCGCAGCACCGATGATGGCCAGACGTTTGAGATCTTCAATCGCCCCGACCGTATTTCGCTGTCGGGCGTGACCACCAATGACCGGGGCAATCTGATTCTGGTCGGGCAGGGTGGCGTGCGCGTCGCTTCGCCAACGGGTGCCGAGACGACCCAACAATAAGAACCTTCAGGGCGGGGACATTCAGGCATGACCAACCTTCATCATGCGCAGCAGCACAAGGGCGACAAGGCCACCTTCCTTGAACGCCTGATCTTCAACAATCGCCCGACGGTGATCCTGCTGTGTCTGCTGACCAGCGTCTTTCTGTTCTGGCAGGCTCTTCAGGTCAGGCCGTCGACCAGTTTCGAGAAGATGATTCCGCTGGATCATCCGTTCATCCAGAACATGATGGCGCACCGCAATGATCTGGCGAACCTGGGCAATACCGTGCGTATTTCCGTCGAGGCTCTGGACGGCGATATCTTTTCCAGTCATTACATGGAAACCCTGCGGGAGATCAACGACGAGGTGTTCTACATCTCCGGCGTGGATCGCTCCGGCCTCAAGTCGCTGTGGAGCCCCAGCGTGCGCTGGACAGAGGTGACCGAAGAAGGTTTTGCCGGCGGCGAAGTCATTCCGCAGAGCTACGACGGTTCGGACGACAGCCTCGACCAATTGCGCAACAACGTGCTCAAGTCCGGGCAGGTGGGACGGCTGGTCGCCAACGATTTCAAGTCCAGCATCATCGATGTCCCGCTGCTGGAGGCCTATCCGGACCCGGCGGACCAGGGCAGGTTGCTCGCTCTGGATTACCAGCAGTTCTCCCATCAGCTCGAAGAAAAGATCCGCGACAAGTACCAGGCGCAGAACCCGAACATCAAGATTCATATCGTCGGCTTTGCCAAGAAGGTCGGTGACCTGATCGACGGCCTGTTCATGGTGGTGATGTTCTTTGGTGTCGCGTTTGCCATTACGCTGGTGTTGCTGGTCTGGTTCACGCGCTGCATCCGCAGCACCATCGCGGTCCTGAGCACCACGCTCATTGCGGTGATCTGGCAACTGGGGCTGATGCATGTGGTGGGGTTCGGCATCGATCCGTATTCGATGCTGGTGCCGTTCCTGATCTTTGCCATCGGTATTTCCCATGGCGTACAGAAAATCAACGGCATCGCGTTGCAGTCCAGCGAAGCCGACAATGCCCTGACTGCTGCGCGCCGCACCTTCCGTCAATTATTCCTGCCGGGGATGATTGCGATTCTGGCGGATGCCGTGGGCTTCATCACGCTGCTGATCATCGACATCGGTGTGATTCGCGAACTGGCCATCGGCGCATCGATCGGTGTGGCGGTGATCGTGTTCACCAACCTGATTCTGCTGCCTGTGGCGATTTCCTATGTCGGGATCAGTAAACGGGCGGTGAGCCGCAGCAAGCAGGATGCGGTGTCCGAGCATCCGTTCTGGCGTCTGTTGTCGAACTTTGCCAGCCCTAAAGTTGCCCCGGTTTCCATTGTTCTGGCGCTGCTGGCCTTCGGTGGCGGCCTCTGGTACAGCCAGAACCTGAAGATCGGCGATCTCGATCAGGGCGCACCCGAGTTGCGGCCCGATTCACGTTACAACCAGGACAACAACTTCATCATCAATCATTACTCCACCAGTTCGGACGTGCTGGTGGTGATGGTCAAGACCCCGCGTGAAGGCTGTTCGGCCTATCCCACCATGTCGGCCATCAACGAGCTGGCCTGGAAGATGGAGAACACGCCCGGCGTGCAGTCGGCCATCTCGCTGGTGACCGTTTCCAGACAGGTCATCAAGGGCATGAACGAGGGCAACCTGAAATGGGAGTCGCTGTCGCGCAACAAGGACGTGCTCAACAGCTCCATCGCCCGTGCCGACGGCCTGTACAACAACGATTGCTCGCTGGCGCCGCTGCTGGTGTTTCTCAACGACCACAAGGCTGAAACCCTGGATCGCGCCGTGCATGCGGTGCAGGACTTTGCGAAGGAGAACAACACGCCGGACCTGCAATTCCTGCTGGCATCCGGTAATGCCGGGATCGAGGCCGCGACCAACGAGGTGATCAAGCAGTCCGAACTGATCATCCTGATTCTGGTTTATATCTGCGTCGCCGCCATGTGCATGATCACCTTCCGTTCCTGGGCGGCGACGCTGTGTATCGTGCTGCCGCTGGTGCTGACGTCGGTATTGGGCAATGCGCTGATGGCGTTCATGGGCATCGGCGTGAAGGTTGCGACCTTGCCGGTGGTGGCGCTGGGCGTGGGGATCGGGGTCGATTACGGGATTTACATCTACAGCCGGCTGGAGAGTTTCCTGAGGGCCGGGTTGTCGTTGCAGGAGGCCTATTACGAAACCCTCAAGTCCACAGGCAAGGCGGTGCTGTTCACGGGGCTGTGCCTGGCAATCGGTGTGTGCACCTGGATTTTCTCGGCCATCAAGTTTCAGGCGGACATGGGCCTGATGCTGACCTTCATGCTGCTGTGGAACATGTTCGGTGCGCTATGGCTGCTGCCGGCGCTGGCGCGGTTCCTGATCAAGCCGGAGAAGATGGCCGGGCAGGTGGGGCATTCGTTGTTTTCACATTGAGTCTTTTCGCGAATGAATTCGCTCCTACAAGTTCTGTGGGGGCGAATTTATTCGCGAACCCCCAACACCACACTCAACGCATTGCGCGCATCGTCAAGCTGCACCAGCGTGGCATGCCGGGCACCGAGAGCGTCGCGGTTCTGGATGGCGGTGAGAATGGCCTTGTGTCGTGGCAAGGCCAGTTCATGCAGGTTGGGACGCTGGTTGGAGTGCTTGAGCGCTTCACGCAGTGCCAGCGACAGCATGTTGCACAGATGGGCCAGCAGGTCGTTGTGGGTCGCGTCGGCGATTCGGCTGTGAAAGTCGAGGTCCGGTTGCAGCAGGGCTTCGGGCGTCGGGGCGTCTTCCATGCGCTGGTAGGCTTCGCCAATCGAGGCGATTTCTTCATCGGTGGCATGCTGCGCGGCCAGGGCGGCCACCGCCGGTTCGATCACGGCGCGCACGCTGGTCAGCAGGTTGAAGAATTCGTTCTGCGGCGAGCTTTGCATCACCCAATGCAGCACATCCGGATCGAGCAGGTGCCATTCGCGTCGAGCCTTGACCACCGTGCCGACACGCGGGCGTGAGTACACCAGACCCTTGGCGACCAATACACGCGTGGCTTCGCGCAATACCGGGCGGCTGACGGCGTATTCCTCGCAGAGCAGGGCTTCGGCAGGCAGTTTTTCGTCAGGCTTGAAACGCCCGGAAACGATCTGCATGCCCAGTTCCTGGACAATGCGCGAGTGCATGCTTTTACGGTCGGAAGGCTTTCGGTAATCCATGTGAACGCAAGTCGATCCTGGCAGAGATGCCGCGCATCATAACATTGCACAACCGAGAGGGCGGGGGCCGTGGTTATGGCTTCCCGCCATTATCTTGGATCAGTGCGAGTGGCGAGGGACTTCGGCACCCCGGCAACCGACCAGGAAGTCGAAATCGCAGCCTTGATCGGCCTGCATCACCCGGTCGACATAAAGTTGACGATAGCCGCCAGCCAACAACTGTTGCGGTGCTTGCCAGTCAGCCAGACGAGCTGCCAGTTCCGCCTCGGGAATGTCCAGGTGCAGCCTGCCGCTGGCGCAGTCGAGTTCGATCCAGTCTCCTTCCTGTACCACCGCCAAAGGCCCGCCCGCTGCGGCTTCCGGTGCCACGTGCAACACCACCGTTCCGTAGGCCGTGCCGCTCATGCGCGCATCGGAAATCCGCACCATGTCGGTCACGCCTTGCGCCAGCAGTTTGGCCGGCAGGCCCATGTTGCCGACTTCGGCCATCCCCGGATAACCCTTGGGGCCGCAGTTCTTGAGGACCATCACCGAGCTGGCATCGACCTCCAGGTCCGGGTCGTTGATGCGTGCCTTGTACATCTCGAAGTTCTCGAACACCACGGCTCGCCCGCGATGCTGCATCAGGGCGGGGGTCGCCGCCGAAGGCTTGAGCACGGCACCCAGCGGGGCAAGGTTGCCGCGCAGCACGCAGATGCCGCCGTCGGCACGGATCGGGTTGTCCAGGGCACGGATCACCTGGTCTTCGCCGTAGATCGGTGCATTGCGGGTGTTTTCGCCAATGCTCTTGCCGTTCACGGTCAGTGCTTCGGGATTGGGCAGCAGACTGGCTTCATTCATGCGCCGCAGCACGGCGGGCAGGCCGCCGGCGTAGTAGAACTCTTCCATCAGGAAACGTCCCGACGGCTGAAGGTCGACGATGGTCGGCATGCCGCGGCCGATGCGGGTCCAGTCATCCAGCTCCAGGTCCACGCCGATGCGTCCGGCGATGGCCTTCAAGTGAATGACGGCGTTGGTCGAACCGCCAATCGCGGCATTGACCCGGATCGCGTTCTCGAAAGCTTCTTTGGTGAGGATTTTCGACAGGCGCAGGTCTTCGCGGACCATTTCGACCGCACGCATGCCGGACATGTGTGCCAGCACATATCGACGGGAATCCACGGCCGGAATGGCGGCGTTGTGCGGCAACGAAGTGCCCAGCGCTTCGGCCATGCAGGCCATGGTCGAAGCCGTGCCCATGGTGTTGCAGGTGCCCGCCGAGCGGGACATGCCGGCTTCGGCGGAGAGGAATTCATCCAGGCCGATCTGCCCGGCTTTGTAGGACTCGTGCATCTGCCAGACGATAGTGCCTGCACCGATGTCCTTGCCCTGATGCTTGCCGTTGAGCATCGGCCCGCCGGTGACGACGATGGCCGGGACATCGCAACTGGCAGCGCCCATCAGCAGGGCGGGGGTGGTCTTGTCGCAGCCGGTGAGCAGCACGACGCCGTCGATGGGGTTGCCGCGAATCGCTTCTTCGACATCCATGCTGGCCAGGTTGCGGGTGAACATCGCGGTGGGGCGCAGGTTGGATTCGCCGTTGGAAAACACCGGAAATTCGACAGGCCAGCCGCCAGCCTCGATTACGCCGCGTTTGACGTGTTCGGCGATCTGCCGGAAGTGTGCGTTACAGGGAGTCAGTTCCGACCAGGTGTTGCAGATGCCGATGATGGGTTTGCCCTGGAACTGGTGATCGGCAATGCCCTGGTTCTTCATCCAGCTGCGGTACATGAAGCCATTCTTGTCGGCGGTGCCAAACCATTGGGCAGAACGCAGGGTCGTTTTTTTATTGGAATCAGACATGATCGGCTCTCTTATTGTAAGACTTAATCGTGTTTCTTTTGGCTAAGGTAAGCCTAAATATCCCGTATTGGAAGAGTTGTCAGGTTAAATAGTAATACTATATAGTCGGTCGCAAGTGAGGGACGACCCTGTCGTTCGTGCTGCTGAAGCAGTGCGGAAAGGCAGAGGCGATCCCCGCAGGTTCCATAACAAAAACAAAACGGAGACCGCCTTCATGAGCCAGGAACTCAGGCTTATACGTCGCATCACCCTGAAGCTGATTCCCTTCCTGATCCTGCTGTACCTGATCGCCTATGTGGACCGCTCTGCCGTGGGCTTCGCCAAGCTGCACATGGGCGCGGACATCGGCATCGGCGATGCCGCCTACGGGCTGGGTGCCGGGCTGTTCTTCATTGGTTACTTTCTGCTGGAGATCCCCAGCAACCTGATGCTGGAGCGGTTCGGCGCACGCCGCTGGTTCGCCCGGATCATGATCACCTGGGGGGCGATCACCATCGGCATGGCGTTCGTGCAGGGGCCTTACAGTTTCTATGTAATGCGCTTTCTGCTGGGTGCCGCCGAGGCAGGGTTCTTCCCCGGCGTGCTGTACTACATCACCCAATGGTTCCCGGTTCGCCATCGCGGCAAGATCCTCGGTTTTTTCATCCTCTCGCAACCGATCGCGATGATGGTCACCGGTCCGGTGTCCGGCGGTTTGTTGGGCATGGACGGCATCCTCGGGCTGCATGGCTGGCAATGGCTGTTCATCGTCATCGGCACGCCCGCGATCCTGTTGACCTGGCCGGTGCTACGCTGGTTACCGGACGGCCCGCAGCAGGTGTCATGGATGAGCCAGGCCGAGAAGGACTGGCTGACGGGTGAACTGAAAAACGATCTGGAAACCTATGGTCAGACGCGTCATGGCAACCCTTTGCATGCCCTCAAGGACTCGCGGGTTCTGCTGCTGGCGTTGTTCTACCTGCCGGTGACATTGAGCATCTATGGCCTTGGCCTGTGGCTACCGACCCTGATCAAGCAGTTTGGCGGCAGCGACCTGACCACCGGTTTCGTGTCGTCGGTGCCTTACATTTTCGGAATCATCGGCCTGCTGATCGTGCCCCGCAGTTCCGATCGCCTGAACGACCGTTACGGCCATCTGGCGGTGCTCTATGTGCTGGGTGCCATCGGTCTGTTCAGCAGTGCCTGGCTGACCTTGCCGGCAGCGCAATTGGCCGCACTGTGTCTGGTGGCGTTCTCGCTGTTTTCCTGCACGGCCGTGTTCTGGACCTTGCCGGGGCGTTTCTTTGCCGGAGCCAGTGCCGCGGCCGGCATCGCATTGATCAACTCGGTGGGCAATCTGGGTGGTTACATCGGTCCGTTCGTGATCGGTGCACTCAAGGAAATCACCGGAAATCTGGCGTCGGGCCTGTACTTCCTGTCCGGCGTGATGGTGTTCGGTCTGGTGCTGACCGGCATTGTCTATCGCGTCCTGGAGCGTCGGCATGTGTTGCCGGAGTCCGAGTTTTCGGCCAGCGCTTCGACCCATCGTTGAAAGGAGAGTGTTATGCGGTTGATACAGTTCGAGTTGAGTCATGGTCCGCGCCGGGTCGGTCTGGTGGACGGTGACAAGGTGCGTGAAGTGCTGGGGGCCGAGAGTGTGCGTGAGCTGGCCTTGAAGGCCATCGAGGCGGGTTCCTCGCTGGCCCGGCAGGTGGATCTGCAAGGGCTGGGTTCCGAGCATGATTATGCGCAACTGCTGCGCGAGGTCCGGGTTCTGCCACCACTGGATCATCCGGATCCCGCGCACCTGCTGGTCAGCGGCACCGGCTTGACCCATCTGGGCAGCGCTTCGGCGCGGGACAAGATGCACCAGCAGGCGGGTGACGAAGCGTCGATGACCGACACCATGCGCATCTTCAAATGGGGAGTGGAGGGCGGCAAGCCGCAGGCCGGTCAGGCGGGCGTGCAGCCGGAATGGTTCTACAAGGGCGATGGCAGCATTGTGGTGCGTCCGGGAGCGTCCTTCACGTTGCCACCCTTTGCCGAGGATGGCGGCGAAGAACCGGAGTTGAGCGGCCTGTATGTGATCGGCCATGATCGCAAGCCGTACCGGTTGGGTTTCGCCATCGGCAACGAGTTTTCCGACCATGTTATGGAGCGCCGCAATTACCTGTATCTGGCCCATTCCAAGCTGCGGGCCTGCTCATTCGGGCCTGAGCTGCGGGTCGGTGATCTGCCGCAACACCTGGCGGGTACCAGCCGGATCTGGCGCGATGGCGAGCTGTTGTGGGAAAAGGAGTTTCTCAGCGGCGAGGCCAATATGTGCCACAGCCTGGAAAACCTGGAATATCACCACTTCAAGTACAACCAGTTTCTGCGTCCGGGCGATGTGCATGTGCACTTCTTCGGCACCGCGACGCTGTCCTTTGCCGATGGTGTGCGGACACGACCGGGGGATCGTTTCGAGATCAGTCAGCCGGAGTTTGGCAAGTCACTGATCAACGGGCTGGCCACCAGCGAAGCGGTGTTCGAGCCGGGTGCCATCGGCAAGCTTTGAGGGAGGACATCAGGCCTTTTGTGGCAGGGCGATTTCCACCTGAATCGACTTGCGTGCCCTGAACGGTGCCAGCAGGGATTCGTCGTCCACCGGGTTGGTGATCAGCGTCCAGGGCTGGCGCAATGGCGTCCAGTGCTGCTGACGGGCGCGCCCCAGCTTGGTGGAGTCGGCCAGCACGAAGATCTGCGCAGCGCGAGCCAGCATGTTCTCCTTGAGATAGGCCTGCTCGGCGCTGGCTTCGCACAGGCCCAGATCCGCCACCACACCATCGGCGCTGACGAACAGCTTGTCGGCGCTGAGGTGTTCCAGTGCCGCCTGTGCAGCCACGCCGTAGGTCGACATGCTCGACGGACGCAACGTGCCCCCCAGCACCGTGACCCGGCCTTCGGGGATCAGCGCCAGATCGCTCAGTGCTGTCAGGTTGTTGGTGATGACATGCAGGCCACGCCGCTGATTGAGCACGTGGGCCAATGCACTGGTGCTGGTGCCGCCCTCGAGAAACAGGGTGTCGTGATCGTTGATGTGCGCCAGCGCGGCGAGGGCGATGTCCATCTTTTCCCGGCTGTGCTGGCGGCTGCGCTCCTCGATCGAGGTTTCCGGCTCCCGCTGGCCGATATGCGCGGCACCGCCGTAGGTCCGGACGATCAGGCCGTCTTCGGCCAGGGCTGTCAGGTCGCGCCGTACCGTGGCTTCCGAAACGCCGAGCTGGGCGCACAGTTCATCCACGTTGGATTTTCCGGAGAGAACCAGTTCGAGTATCGATTGGCGACGATTGGCGACTTTCATTCAAGCTCTTCTAGGTTCTGTACGAAATGTTTTCGAGCGAAGGTGAGGCAAGGCGAAAACAGGCGAGGAAGCGGAGTTTACTGGGTGTAAATGAGCATTCCGAGTCTGTTTTCAACGCAGCATCACCGAGCGCAGATACATTTCGTACAGAGCCTAACACATGAAAACGAGATGCAACCTTACAACGACGCACCGCCGCATACCACCAGGCTTTGACCAGTGATGGCCCCGGCGTCCGGACCGAGCAGGAAGGCGGTCAGCCCGGCAATTTCATGGGGCTGCACAAAGCGTCCCAAGGGTGGCTTGTTGGGGGGCGTTGTACTGCGGGCGGGGTCGAGCAGCATCGGGGTTTCGGTGGCGCCAGGGGCGATAAGGTTGACGGTGATTCCCCGTGGCGCCAGCTCCATGGCCCAGGAACGGACCAGGCCTTGCAGTGCGGCCTTGGTGGCGACGTACTGGCTGCGCCCGGCCGCGCCTTGCATGGTACGGCTGCCGATCAGCACAAGTCGGGCACCGGATTTGAGCCTGGGGTAGAGCGTATTGACCATATGGCTGGCAGCGCTCACATGCAGATGCCACATGGCCTGGCCATCGGCATCGTTGAGTTGGCCCAGCGGCGCGGTGCGCATGAAGCCGGCGGCATGCACCAGCGCGTCAATGCGTGACGTCTGCTCCAGCGCCTTGTCCAGTGCATTGAAGTCATTGAGGTCGCACTCGATCCAGGTGAAGTTCGGGTGTTGCAGGTCCGGTGTGCGTCGGCTCAGGCCGGTGACCTGCAAGCCTTGTTCAAGCAGGCGCTCGACAATGGCCAGGCCGATGCCGGAGCTGGCACCGGTCACAAGTACGGATTCGATCGGGTCGGGCATGGTCAGGTTTTCCACAGGGGCGCCGACCCGAAAGCCGGCGCAGGACTGTCAGCGAATGGCGTTGAGCGGCAGGTGCACATGCTTGATCTTCTGCCGGAAGTAGGTGAACGCGACATGCAGGCTACCATCGGCAGACTGGATGATGCTGGGGTAGGAGAACTCGCGGTTGAGTTTTTCCTGTGAGTTGTTGGTCAGGCAGAAGCCGTCGCCCAGCTCGATATCCAGGCGGGTCGGCCAGCTGTGACCACCGTCCCGCGACACCGCCAGGCTCATCGGCGCACGGGGGATTCCCCAGATCGCGGTTCGGCCGTCGCTGCGTGCGCCCGGTGTGACTCGATCATCGCCTTCGTCCTCGATCTCGTCGTACAGCGAAGCACGGCGCTGGTTATGGCCTTCGGCACTCACCGGGTTGTAGACCAGTGCCAGCTCGTCGGTGGCCAGCCTGACGAACTGGATCGACGAGTTGTTGTTCGGCAGTTCGGTGGGCGTCGGCACACTCCAGGTGCGGCCACGGTCGCTCGAGCGACTGCTGTAGATGAAGTCGGCCCAGCGGCTGCGAAACAGCCCGAGCAGAGTGCCGTCCGGTAGCTGATGGACGTTCATGTGAACGCTGCCGGTGCTGTCCGGTACGTCATGCCGCGACCAGGTCGCGCCTTGATCGCTGGAGATCATCACGGCGCTGACGTCATGGTTGCCGATCCATTTCTCGCCCGGCCCCGTGATGCAGTACCAGACCGGCAGTACCCAGTCGCCGTTGTCCAGTACGGCGGGCGGCTGGCGTACGAAGGTGCCGGCTTCGTCGAACAAGGTCTCGATGGCGCCCCAGGTCTTGCCTTGATCCCGAGAGAGGCGACGGCGGATGATCGCCGTCTCCTGATTGCCGGAAACCTGCGCCGTCCAGATCAGCCACAGCGGCCCGTTGGGTGCCTGGAACAGGATCGGGTTCTGCTCGGAGCGGGTCGTGTCTTCGGACATCTTTTCCGGCTCGCTCCACACGCCGGTCTGCGGGTCGCGGCGCGACAGCAGGACGAAAATGTCGGCCATGCCTTCCTGGGTGCCGGCAAACCAGGTACAGAGCAGCGTACCGTCGGCCAGTTCATGCAGGTTGGCGGCATGGTTCTGGGCGTAGGGCGTCGGCAGGAAAGCGTCCTGGCGAATGTCATTGATTGGCATTGGGGACCTCGGCGTCTTGACGTTTGACCTGGGCGGATTTGGGCAGCATGTGTTCGATGGCAATCACGATGGCCGGTGTCACCAGAGCGATGTACATGTTGTCGATGCCATACGGGTTGTTCAACAGGTACCAGGCGCTGGTGGTGATGGACGATGCGATCAGGCCCAGTGTCGCGCCACGGCCCGAGCCGAAGAAGGGCAGGTAGATGGCGACCATGGCAACCACGGCAATCGACAGACGCAGGGCACGGGTGAAGAACGACAGGTTAAGGATTTCCGGCACGAAGAACACGAAGATCAGGGGCACGAAACCGATCACCAGCGCGATCAGGCGTGTGGTCTTGAACTCCTGATCCACCGAGGGCTTGCGCCACGGTACATAGAAGTCGCGGACCACCAGCGAGGCAATGGCCAGCGCCACGGTGCTGACGCTGACGAAGATCGAGGCGACCAGCGAGATGGTGACCACACCCGCCATCAGCGGATTCATCGATTGCAGGAACACCGGCAGCGCATAGAGGCTGTTCATGTCAGGGTGCAGGTATTTGGAAGCGACACCGATGAAGCCCAGCGCCAGCGCGATCGGAATGCACAGCAGCGAGGCGTAGAAGGTCGAGCGGCGGGCGGCGTCAGGGCTCTGGGTGGAGGAAATGGCCTGAATGATGAACTGGGTGGAGAAGATCGCACCGACGGTGCCGATGATCCACGCCATGATTTTCGAGCCGCCGATGGTGCCATCCCAGGTGAAGTAGTGTTCCGGCATGTTCTGGATCACCGGCTTGAACCCGCCGGTCATGTGCAGCGCGACACCCAGAACGATCATGACCCCGACGTATTTCACGGCGGTGTGCAGGATGCTCATGTAGGCCACGCTCTTGAGGCCGCCGAACACGTAGTAGAGGGTACTGATGATGGCCGTGATGAAGGCCGCGGTGGTCAGGTTGATCTTGAGCACCGTGGCGATGGCCGCCGCGCCGCTGACATAGTTGCCGACGTTCACCAGCAACAGTGCGTAGATCATGATGATCGACACCGCGAGCTTGGTGGAGGTGCCGTATTTCTTGGCAATGAAGCCGGAGATGGTGAATTCCCCGGAGCTGTAGAGCTTGCGGGCCATCAGCAGGCCGAACAAGGGGAAGCCGATGGCGGCGGCGATCACCGACCATGAGGCGGCAAAACCACTTTCAAAGGCGGCCTGTGCGGTGCCGACCGTGGATTTGGCTCCGATGAATTCGGACATCATCAGGATGCCGACGATGATGGCAGGCATGGTCCTGGCAGCGACCATGTATTGCTCGCTGGTCTTGCTGCGCATGCGCATGCTCATCCAGGTGGTGATTGCGATATAGACGATCACCATGCTGACGATGATCGTGGTGTCTTGCGCGTTGAAGGTATCCATCGGTATCGCTCCATTATTGTTTTTTTGGCGCGTTATGGGTGCCGCTCGTCTTGGTCCGGTTCTGTACTCAGACGGCGATGGAATTGCGGGTGTCGCGTTTACGGGTGGCCAGCTCCACGGCCTGGCGCAGGGCTTCGATCAGGCTGCGTTCGTCGGCAATGCCTTTGCCGGCGATGTCGAACGCGGTGCCGTGGTCGACGGAGGTGCGGATCACCGGCAGGCCGATGGTCACGTTGACGCCGGCTTCCAGGCCCATGACCTTGACCGGGCCATGACCCTGGTCGTGGTACATGGCGACCACGGCATCGAAGTCGCCACGACCGGCGCGGAAGAACAGCGTGTCGGCGGGAAGAGGGCCTTCGACGCGCCAGCCACGGGCACGCAGTTCGTCGATGGCGGGCTGGATCTTGGTGGCTTCTTCGCCATAGCCGAACAGGCCGTTTTCCCCGGCATGCGGGTTGATGCCGCACACCGCGATCAACGGGTTCTCGATACCGGCGCGGGTCAGGGTTTCCCGGGCACGCTCGATGGTGCGTTTCACCAGGCCGGGTTCGATACGGGCGATGGCATCGATGATGCCGATATGCGTGGTGACGTGAATGACCCGCAGAATCGGGGTCATCAGCATCATGGACACTTCTTCGACACCCAGCAGGTGCGCGAGCATTTCGGTATGGCCGGGAAAGATATGCCCGCCCGCATGCAGCGCTTCCTTGTTCAGCGGTGCGGTGCAGATGGCGTCCAGCTCACCGGCCTCGGTCAGTTGCACCGTGCGCTCGATGTAACGAAAGGCTGCGTCCCCCGCGATGGCCGACAACTTGCCGTAAGGTAGGTCGGACGGGATCAGGCCCAGATCGATGCAGTCCACCGCGCCTTGGGCGAAACGTGCCTGTGCCGGGCTGGCGATGCTGTTGACGCGCAGGTTGCCGCCGACGATGCGGTTGGCATCTTCAAGGCGTCTGGCATCGCCGATGACCAGCGGACGGCACGTTTCATAGACCGAGGTGTGAGCCAGGGTTTTCATGATGATTTCTGGACCCACCCCGGCGGCATCGCCCATGGTGATGCCAATGACAGGACGTTCAGACATAGGGAGCTTCCTCTTTGAAAGGGGTGCCGGTCGAAACCGGTTCGTGCAGTTGTCGCCAGGCCGCTAGCAGGGTGTCGGAGTTGCCGAAACCTCCGGCCTTGGTTACCACGTTGAGCGTGTGTTCGCCGAGTTGCGCCCGGGACAGCACCACGCCGGTGGCAAGCTCGCCCGACAGGGTCATGTGATCGATACCGGCCTCGACCAGAATCGCCCGGGCCGTTTCGCCGCCGGTGGCGATCAGCGAACCGGCATGGGGCAGGGCCGGTGCCAGCCAGTGGGCCAGAGCGTCGCTCAGCGCTACGGCCTGCGTCGGGTTACGCTGTTGTTGATCCAGACGCACCAGAACGTCGTGACCTGCACTCAACCGATCTTTCAATTGTTGTTGCAGTGCATCGCGTTCGGCGTGTGCGCTGCCGTCCAGCAACGTGCCCGGAGCTATCGTCAGGCTGTATTGCGGGCTGGATTGCGCCAGTGTGTCGGCCTGTAACTGAGAGTGCCGGGACATGCTGCCGACCACGGTCAGCACGGGAGAGCGCGGCGTTACCTGGATCGGTCGAGCCGTTGGCAAACCCAATGCCTGCGGCAAGTGCCGGGCAAGGCCTGCCGAACCGACCCAGAACAGCCGGTCATGCCACGGGGCCGACACTTCGGCCAACTGTTGCAGATCGCTGTCCCGCTCGGCATCGCAGACCAGTGCCTGTACACCGTTTTCCAGCGCGGTCCGCAGGGCCATTTTCAGGGCCTCGGTGTCGCGGAGTTCGTCCAGGCCCAGCCATTGGGTACGCAGGCCCTGCTTGATCAACAGTTCCAGCAGGTTGCTGGTGCCTTGCAGGTTTTCGTTACGCCACACATCGCTTTGATCCACCGGCACGCCATCGAGCAATTGCACACCCTGGCAGGTGGTGCGCTTCATGTCCGGAAAGGCCGGTGCCACCAGCGCCAGGCCTCGCACTTGCTGGAGTGCATCGATTTCGCTGGCGACATTGCCGCGCAGGGTCGAGTCGATTTTCTTGTACAGCGCCATGGTCGTCGCATGCTGTTGACGCAACACGATGCGGTGCTGCTCGGCCGCCTGATGCGGGGGCAGGCGACGGGAGTCCACATCGATGGCGACGACCTTGGCCGCCAGCGACCCTTCGGGCGTCAGCACCACTCGGGTATCGAGGCGTGCGGCAAAATCCGCTGCGCAGTCGGCGGCTCCCGACAGATCGTCGGCGAGGATCAACAGGCCGGGAAAGTCGGCGCGAATCATGGCAGCAGGCACCGGTACAGCTGCTGGATATCGTCCAGGCTCAGAGGCTTGGGGTTGTTGATCATCAGGCGAGTGACTTTGGAGGCGGCTACTGCCATGTCCGGTAGATGCTCTTCTGCCACACCGAAGTCCCGCAGGTTCTGAGGGATGTTCAGGACCCGGGTCCACTGACGGATCTGCTCGATCAGTTTGTGGGCCGCCACTTCGTTACTGTCTTCATGGCTGGCCAGGCCGCACACCAGCGCGGCGCGCTTGAGGCGTTCGGCACAACTGTCGAGGTTGAAAGCCATGACATGTGGCAACAGCATGGCGTTGGCCACGCCATGGGTGACGTGGAACTTGCCGCCCAGCGGATAGGCCAGCGCATGCACGGCGGCGGTTCCGGCCGCGGTGAGTGCCAGGCCTCCGTACATCGAACCCAGCAGCATGTCGCCGCGTGCCCGTATCGATTCCGGTTGCTGATAGGACTCGACGATACTGCCCGCAATCAGCCGCATGGACTCCAGCGCAAAGGCATCGCTGATCGGGTTGGCCTTGGTGGAAATGAAGGACTCCAGCGAGTGGGTGAAGGCATCCATCCCGGTGGCGGCGGTGATCGGGCGTGGCAGGCTCAGGGTCAGCAACGGGTCGAGTATCACCAGCGTCGGCAGCAGATGGCGACTGACCACGCCGATTTTCAGCTCTTCATCCGGCAGGGTGACGATGGCATTGGGCGTGACTTCCGAGCCGGTACCCGAAGTGGTCGGCACCAGCACCATGGGCTTGCCCGGATGACTGATCTTGTCGATGCCCAGCAGCTCCTTGAGCGGTGTGTCGTTGGTCAGCATCACCGAAAACAGCTTGGCCGCATCCAGCACACTGCCGCCGCCAATGGCAATCAACGCATCGGGTGCGTGGGGCGCAACGTCTTCCCGGAACACACGCTCGATGTTCTCAAGCGTCGGTTCGATTTCGACGTTATCGAGCATATGCACGGCGATGTTCTGCGCACGGAGCTGTTCCGTGACACGCTGGGTGACACCGAGGTTGTGCATGGCGTTCTGGGTGACCAGCACCACCGATTTGAGCGGTGTATCGAGCAGCGGCAGTTTTTCGGCAAGCAGATCGAGGCTGCCCGGCCCGTGAACCACATGTTTCACGGTCTGGAAGTGATAAGTGGCGGACATGGGATTTCCTCCGGCTTAGCGGTACACGGCCAGCAGGCCTTGGAGTTTTTCCAGCGCGGCGGCATCCAGCGGCTGGACCGGGGCACGGCAAGGCCCGACCGGGACATTGAGCAGTCGGGTCGCGGTTTTCAGCACCACGGGCATGGTGCCCAGCGCGAAGGCATCGCGCAGCGGACGCAGGGCTTCCTGTGCAGCGCGGGCGGCTTCGTGATTGCCCGCCTGGAAGTTGTTCCAGATCGACATGACCACATCCGGCACGGCATTGGCGGTGGCCGCCACGGCCCCATCGCCACCGGCCAGCAGGTTCCAGTAGATCAGCGAGTCGGTGCCGGCGAACACCGCGAAGTCATCGCTGCGGTATTTCATCATCTGCACCAGCGCGTCGAAGTTTCCGGCGCTGTCCTTGATGCCTTTGATCTTCGGGTGCTGGCTGAGGGTCGCCACGGCACCGATGCCGATCGACATGCCGGTCTTGGCCGGAATGTTGTACATCATCAGCGGCAGCTCGGAGGCGTCGGCAATGGCGGTGTAATGCTTGATCAGCTCTGACTGGCTGATGGCATTGAAGTACGGCGTGATGATCGACAGGGCGTCAGCGCCCACATCGATCATTTTTTTGTTCATTTCAATCACTTCGTGGGTGGCGAAAGCGCCAGTGCCCACGACTACAGGCACACGTCCGGCTGCCGCTTCGACGGTGATGCGGGCGATTTTCAGTTTTTCGGATTCGGAAAGGGTGAAGAATTCACCGTTGGTGCCCAGCACGAAAAGCCCGTGGACACCGGCTTGTAGAAGGTTTTCGATCAGGCCGCGAAGGGCTTGTTCATCGAGTTGCTGATCATCGGTAAAGGGCGTGACCAGAGCTGGAATGATGCCGCGAAATTGCATGGCCATATTCTCGTTTTATTGTTAGTGGCTTGATAGTGATTGAATCGATCATTTGTGGCAAGAGGTTTTGATCGGTTTTTTCAAAAGGTGAGGTGTGGGACGAGGACGAGCGGGGAGATGGGGGAGCAGGCGATTGAACAATCGCCTGCTAGGAGTGGTTTAGCGAATCAGACCGCTCGTTTTGATTTTTTCGATCAGGTCAATGCCGCGTTTCAGGATTTTGTTTTCGCCGGGGTCTCCTACACATGCATCTAGGAGCTCTTGAAGGCTGGTCAGGTTGTAGCTAAAGAGTTGTTTGGGAGGGGCTGTCCTCAGGAATGTAGTGACACCGATACCTTTCTTTTTTTCTTCTTCTGCCTTTGTGTGCTCTGAAGCAAGCCAGTCCGCCGCCGTGGGGAATTGGCCTTTCTCGATAAGGAATTTCTTGACCCATACAGCATGCTCAGAAGGAGAAGGAGGTCCTCTTCTTGGATCAAAGCGTTCCACAACAGGTTTCTCGGTGATTGGCATCATGTTAGTCATACGTTGTATGGAGCCATTCTTTTTCTTGTCGAGTGTGCTGTCTTTAATACGTGGGTCCATATGGCCTACAACAACCGGTATATTTACGCCTAGTGTGGTGATCAGGCCTGCACACATGTGGCAAGGTGCCAGAGTGGAGTAGATACGTACTCCTTCTGGTAGTTTGCTGGCATTGTTCTTGGCCAAGTAGGCCAGAATCATCGACGTTTCAGCATGGAAGCAGCCATTCAGGTCTTTGATATTGACGCCCCAGCCAAGAATGAGGTCTGTTGGGCTTACCATGATGGCGGCAACGTTATGACCATGCGGTAACAAAGAAGGTTTTTTGTCTTCTTCTAGCTTGGTTCTGTGGTCAGGCAGTGCCGCCGCGGCCAGGGCATAGGCAATTTTCATCCATACCCGATCCTTCTTTTCCTGCTCTGTGTCGTCGTTTCCTGGCTGCATCGGAATGCTGGTGGATATGCGTGTGAGCATGTTGATTTCAGCTTTCTTACTCACACGTTTTTTATAAATATTGTTGCAGCGACGGCTGACGTAGATAGCCTCTGCTTTAAGGCTGCGTTGTGTCTGTGGATCGTTGAGCAAGTTGCGCCATTGATTGAATAACGACTGAGTTGTTGGGAAAGTATTGAGTTTTAGTTTCAAAGCTCTCCAGTTTTTTCCTTCTATCCGAGAAGCAATATCAAATGAAGCGTCCTCGTCTACTTCTAGAAGGACAGGGTCGGAAATTACGTCATCTTTCAGTGAAATAGTTTTGGCAACAAAGTTTTCTACGTAGATTACCTGTTGCAGTCCTTTTTGCCAAAGCAGACCCAAGCACATGTCCGTAGGAATATAGGATGCGACAATCATGCCTTTAGGAGATGAATGATTGTGCAACATGTTCACAATCGGCTCTTCGTATGCCTTGTCGCCTTTGACGCCCTTGGCAACGATTCTTTCATTCGATACCAGATACGCCACATCCTTGCCTGTGCTGACTTTCTCCATCAAAGCCAGTAACAGAATATAACGAGACACATCCATTCAAGCTCTCCAGATCCGAGATGAGCACACAGGACGAAACCGTTTGATTCTACATAGCCATCGGTTCTGGGTTGAGCAAGTCTGAAAAATAAAAAAGCCAGACACTGAGTCTGGCTTTTGGCATCGCAGGCAAGGTTTACGCGGTGGCCGGTGCCTTGGCATTCGATTGGCGGCTGATGCGCAGGGCGACCAGGCTGCCGACGATGGTCAGGCCGGCCAGGGAGTACAGTGCCATGGTGGTTGAGCCGGTCTGGTCCTTGATCCAGCCCACCAGATAGGGGCTGAGGAAGCCCGCCATCTGTCCGATCGAGTTGATCAGTGCCAGCCCCGCGACTGCGACGCTGGCGCTGAGCAGGGCGGTGGGCAGTGGCCAGAACATGGGCAGGCCGGTCAAGGCACCCATGGTGGCGATGGTCAGGCCCAGAATGGCGATGACCGGCACCGTGGCAAAGTTGGCGGCGATGATCAGACCGGCTGCCCCCATCAGCATTGGCACCACCAGATGCCAGCGACGCTCATTGCGCAGGTCTGCCGAGCGCCCCACCAGAATCATGAACACCCCCGCCATGAGGTACGGCACGGCGCTGATCCAGCCGATCACCAGCGCATCGCTGAAGCCCAGGTTCTTGATGATCGAGGGCAGCCAGAAGTTGATGGCATACACGCCGCTCTGGATACAGAAATAGATAAAGCCCAGCACCCAGACAAACGGCATGGTCAGTACCGACAGGGGAGAGGTCTTTTCGGCGATCACCGGACGGCTGAGCTCATCGGCGGTGATGTCGGACTTGACCCGCTGACGCTGTTCGGGTGTCAGCCAGCGTGCATCTTCGACCTTGTCGCACAGCAGCAGGAATGCCAGCAGGCCCAGTGCCACGGTCGGCAAGCCTTGAATCAGGAACATCCACTGCCAGCCGGCCATGCCGCCCTGGCCTGCCGCGAAGTGGTTGAGAATCCAGCCGGAGAACGGCCCGCCCAGCAGGCCGGAGACCGGAATGGCGGACATGAACAGCGCCATGATCCGGCCGCGACGCTGGTTTGGGTACCAGCGCGAGAGGTAGAGCACGATGCCGGGGAAGAAACCGGCTTCGGCCATGCCGGTCAGGAAGCGCAGGACGTAGAACTCCATCGGCGTGGTGACGAACAGCAGGCAGGTGGAGAACGTGCCCCAGGTGATCATCATCAGCCCGATCCAGCGACGCGGGCCGAAGCGGTTGAGCGCCAGGTTGCTGGGCAGGCCGCACAGCACGTAACCGATGAAGAAAATCCCGGCACCCAGGCCGTAGACGGTTTCGCTGAAACTCAGGGCATCGAGCATCTGCAGCTTGGCGAAGCCGACATTGACCCGGTCCAGGTAGTTGAACAGGTAGCAAATGAAGATGAAGGGGATAAGGCGCAGGGTAATGCGACGGTAGACATGATTGCCTTCGACGTCGCCGGCATCCCGAATCGATGGGTTGGACATGGCGGTGAATCCTCGGAGCTTGTTGTTTTTATACAGCGTGCAGCTGACTCCCGATCTTAGGGGGACGACAACAAAAACTCTTTGGTGATTTGCACTGTCAGGACGTGGCGTTACTGTGAAATTGCACAATTGGGGGCGCAAATTCATTCGCGAAAGGCTGCATGACGGCCAGTAAAAAACCAGCCTTTTCGGAAAATCTCCTACGCCAGGACGCGAAGAGAGTTCACGGTAGATACAGACTGAACTTCCCGCCCCCCAACACACCGCCATTGGCAATCTCGATACGCCCCTGTACGCCATTGCGCCCATGCAGCCGGGCGATACGTGCAGCGAAGTAAAGACCCAGCCCTGTGCTGCCGGTGCCCTGGTTGATGCCCTGAACGTAGTCGGTCTGGTTCTCGATCATATGTGCCGGATACCCCGGGCCATCGTCGTTGATGACGATCTTCAGTTGCCCGTCTTCCTCGCTCGCGCTGATCACGATTTCCTCACGGGCAAATCGAATCGCGTTGACGATGATATTGGCCACCACCGAACCGATCAGTTCACGATCGAAAAAGCCCAGCGGGCTCAGGGCATCAATGTCACAGCTGGCCGTAATACCTCGACTGGACAGCACTTCCTGGTGATGCGCCAGCTGCGCTTCGATGAAATCATCCAGTTCGTGATAGTCGGGGCGCAAGGGAAGCTGATTGACGCCCAGCTTGTAGATCCCCAGCAGTTGCACCAGCATGCCGTTGAGGTTGGCAAATTCATAATCGATGACGCCGTGCTCGGGGACATCGCGTTGCTCGCTGGAAAGTTGTGCCAGCCACTCGCTGTGGGCCTGGGTCAACGTTGCCAGAGAGTTTTTCATGTCATGGACGGTGGAAGCGATCACCATCGAGAAATCGAGTCCGTTCTCTTTATCACTCATGCGCCAAATGCCCTTTCCTTGAGTTTCTGGTAACGCTCGTACCGTGGATCGCTATCGGGCATCTTGCCGACCATTTTCAGGCTGGCGCGACATTCTTCAAGCCCCGCTTCGCCCAGGCTCTGGCCTGGATGCAACAAGGACTGGGCCATGTTCAAGGCAATACTGATGTTCTTGGGCTGCAAGGCCAGCGCACGCCGGAACAGGTCCTGCGCCTCGGTCAGATTACCGGCCTTGTAGCTGCGCACGCCCTGGATATTGAGATCGATGGCTGCCTTGTTGGCTCCCAGGATTTCAGGATCGTCGGTCATGGCCGCGATATTTTTCATGACGACCGGATCATCGCCGTAGATTTCCGCGCAGTTCTTGAGCACGCCGGCGCCAGCGTCTGCCTGCCCCAGTTGCTTGAGCTGGGTCGCCACGACCATGGCGGCTTCCGCACTGAGAAACTGCCCCATGCTGTCCAGGCGTGTCATGGCCTGTTCGGTCAGTTTGGCGGCGGTTTCAGGGTCCGAATGCTGCAGGCTGGCAGCCTTCATCAAGCGGGTACGCACCTGAAGGCCTTCATCCTCACCGTGCTCCTTGGCAACGTCGCCCAGGGCATTATTGATTTCGACCCGGGTCCGCGCATCCAGCCCTTGATCGCCACCCTTGCTGATCAGGGCATGAGCCAGACCGAGGTTGGTTTCAGGGTCCTTGAAGCGCGAATGCTGGCCTTGGGAAACGGCCTGGCGATAGGCCTTGGAAGCGCTCTCGAAATCCTCGTTGCCCAGCGCCAGCTTGCCCAGCAGTTTTTGGCGACGCACTGCCAGCGGCGACAGGCGCACGGCGTTTTCCAGTACGCTCTGGGCGCGCTTGACATCGCCACGGGCCACGAGCACCTCGGCCAGACCGTCAAACAAGGCCGGCATGGTCGGAAACGCCTTGATGGCCTGCTCAAAAACATCCTGAGCTTCGCTCACCTTGCCACGCTTGAGCAGCAGATTGCCCAGGGCGCCATAGGCCCAGGGCGTGGCGCGATCGGCCAGGATGGTCTTGAGGAAGCTTTCCAGCGGCTCGTTCTGATTCAGGTCGCGCAGGGCGTCGGCCTTGTAGCGTAGGCACAGGGGTGCGAAACGAGGGTCCTGCTGGATCAGTTGATTACAGGCCGCCAGCACTTCGGCGGGTTTGCGACGGTCGAGCGCCTGCAGGATCGGTTTGAGCAGGTTCTTGCGCTGCACCAGCTTTTCAAGACGCTGGGCCAGACCGGCGCGGTTGAAGGGCTTGGTCAGGTAACCGTCGGGTTCCCACTCAAGGGCGCTCATGACCATGGCCTGGCTGTTCTCGGCCGTGACCATGATAAAGACGCTTTCGTAACTCAACAGCCGTTCGACCATCAGGTCTTCGAGCACTTGCTGGCCGTTCTTGCGGCCATCACCCAGATTGAAATCATGCAAGACAAAGTCGTAGCGCTTTTGTGAACACATGCGCAGGGCTTGCTCGCCGGTGTCGGCAGTATCCACGTCCTTGACACCCAGCTCACGCAGCATCGACCTTACCGAACTGCGGAAGTCGGAGAAGTCATCGACGATAAGAAAGCGTTTTTGGTTGTACGCCAGCATCCAGATTCCTGTCTTGCAGAGGGTGAAAATGTGCGTCTAAAAACCTGAAAATGCTTTATTTCGGGCTTCATCATCAACTATCGGAGTGCGCATGATAACTAATGGCAAGATGCCATTAAACGTTTTTCCATGCGCGGAGTTCTTTCCGCTATCTATCAGGCAAGTTGACAAGACGCTTTAGTTTGTCGACCGAAGATGGGAAAACTATAGTCCGATCATTCACTTAAGCACGGACGAAAGGCTCTGGATGAGAAGTTTTGATGAATAAGGGGGGGCTCTTTCGCGAATGAATTCGCTCCCACATGTCGACTGGCAGGAGCGAATTCATTCGCGAAAGCGGCCTCCCTGCCGCCATCAATATATCGACGCGCTCAAACCCACCCATCATTACGCTTGCGGCTGCGGGTCATGGAAGGAAGGATCAGACCCACCAGCAGGCCGATCCCGGCAATGCTGCCGCCGTAGACCATGTAACGCATCATGACCTGCTTGTTCTCATCCCCCAGACGAGCCTGGGTCGTACGCAACTCCGCCTGGGTATCGGCCAGTTCGGTGTTGAGCGACTGGGTGCGGGCTTCCAGTTCATCGATCAGTTTCTTGCGTGAATCCAGGGTTTCCTGCATGCCCTGCACGCGGGTTTTCCAGGTGTTGTCGATACTCGTCAACTGTTCGGTGAGCTGGCCGACCTGTTGGGTCAGTTGCGGCACTCTTTCGGCCGGGCCGGCGACCTCCTGCAGATCGCTGCTGAGAATCCAGACCGTATCGCCGCCTTCTCCCCGGACCTGGCTGTAATTGCCCTGAGTGGTGAGCAGGTCGACCTTTTGCCCGGACTTCAAGGTCCCGACGATACGGTGCCCGTCAGTAGGGCCACTGCGCACATAAGTGCTGAGCGTATCGCTGACCCAGCGATCGTTTTCGGCCGCCTGGGCATGAAGAGGAACAAGGACGCTAAACAGCGCACCGAGCAGACCGGTACCGATCACCCGACGAGAAACATGGAGGAAGACAGGCGCACGAGAAACAAGTGCAGAAAGATGACGAGACATGGCAATGATTATCTTTGTCTGAAATAAGAAATTAAGACCCTGAGGCTCCTGACCTTGTGGTCCGGGTCCGTCGAGTGAGTCCATCAGCTAACAGACCCTCTGAAAGGGGTCAGGTTCACTCTTGCCCCCTGCAGCGTCAAAATTCAGCCATATGGCAAAAGGCCCGTTATTTGTTGATTTCAAACAGTTTCAGCCGTGCGACTATGCTGAACACAACGACTGTGGCGCTCAGTGTTTGCTTTCCCGTCCAAGTGCCGTAGAGAATACCCATCAGGCGTGAACGTCATCGATGCTCACCATCCTGATGCAACTTCGGCTGCATCGCTCTAATGGAAAATAGAATGATCCCAAGACAAGTGATTAACGCCTCGGTCAGCCCAAAAGGCAGCCTTGAAACCCTTTCTCAACGTGAAGTGCAGCAGCTCAGCGCTGCCGGTTCAGGCAGTACCTACACACTTTTCCGCCAGTGCGCCCTGGCCATTCTCAATACCGGCGCCCATGTCGATAACGCCAAGACCATTCTTGAAGCCTACGAGAACTTCGAGGTCCGCATTCATCAACAGGACCGCGGCGTTCGCCTGGAACTGCTCAACGCACCGGCAGATGCCTTCGTCGACGGCGAGATGATCGCCAGCACCCGCGAAATGCTGTTCAGTGCCCTGCGCGACATCGTCTACACCGAAAGCGAGCTGGACAGCCAGCGCATTGACCTGAGCAACTCCCAGGGCATCACCGACTACGTCTTTCATCTGTTGCGCAACGCCCGCACCCTGCGCGCTGGCGTAGAACCGAAAATGGTCGTGTGCTGGGGTGGCCACTCGATCAACACCGAAGAATACAAATACACCAAGAAAGTCGGCCATGAACTGGGGCTGCGCAGCCTGGATATCTGCACCGGCTGCGGTCCGGGCGTGATGAAAGGCCCGATGAAAGGCGCCACCATCGCCCATGCCAAACAACGTATCACTGGCGGTCGCTACCTGGGTCTGACCGAACCGGGCATCATCGCCGCCGAAGCGCCTAACCCGATCGTCAACGAACTGGTGATCCTGCCGGACATTGAAAAGCGTCTGGAAGCCTTCGTGCGTGTCGGTCACGGCATCATCATCTTCCCGGGCGGTGCAGGCACGGCCGAGGAGTTCCTGTACCTGCTCGGTATCCTCATGCACCCGGACAACAAGGATGTACCGTTCCCGGTGATCCTGACCGGCCCTAAAAACACCGAGCCGTACCTGCAGCAACTGCATGCCTTTGTCGGCGCGACCCTGGGTGAAGCTGCGCAGAAGCATTATCAGATCATCGTCGATGACCCGGCAGAAGTGGCGCGGGTGATGGCCCGCAGCCTGAAGGATGTCAAACAGTTCCGTCGCGAGCGCAACGATGCCTTCCATTTCAACTGGCTGCTCAAGATCGAGGAGAGCTTCCAGCATCCGTTCGATCCGACCCACGAAAACATGGCGAAACTGCAACTGACCCATGACGTGCCGCCTCACGAGCTGGCAGCCAACCTGCGTCGTGCGTTCTCCGGCATCGTGGCCGGCAACGTGAAGGACAAGGGAATCCGTCTGATCGAGGAGCATGGCCCGTACCAGATCCATGGCGACCCGGCGATCATGAAGCCGCTGGACAAACTGCTTCAGGCGTTCGTCGAACAACACCGCATGAAGCTGCCCGGTGGTGCGGCCTATGTGCCGTGTTATCAGGTGGTGGCGTAAGACCTTCGGGGCGCTCGCAAAGCGCCCCGTTTCCTTTCAGCGCCGTGCACGGAACTGCCTGGGCGACAGGCCCGTTTCCCGTTTGAAAAAGCGCGAAAAATACGCAGGCTCCGAGAATCCCAGGCTGTCGGACACCTGATGGATGGTCATGGTGGTGTAAACCAGATTGCGTCTGGCCTCCAGCAGCAATCGCTGGTTGATGATCTGCAGGGCCGACTGGCCGCACAGGCGACGGCACAAGGCATTGAGATGCGCGGCACTGATGCCCATCGTCTGCGCATGGCGATCAATGGGCCAGTGCTCTCGAAAACTCGACTCCAGTTGATGCATGAACACGTGCAGATGCTCGCGTCCACGATCCGGGGCCTGCGTGTCACGATGCTCATGGTCATGACCGCGTCGGCTGAGCCAGACCATCAATACATTGATCAGTGACTGCAACATCAGGTCACGCCCCGGCCGACGCTGTCGGTATTCCGTGGCAATTGCGCTGAACAGGGTTTCCACGTGATGGCTGTCGATGCCCAGCGTATAGCAATGCGCTTTCCCCAGTACCGAACCCTCCAGCGCTGTTTCCAGTTGCTCCACCAGAGGCCGGGCCAGGCTGAGGATGTGGCCCTGGATGTCTTCGGCAAACCTGAACGTATGCACACTCAATGCCGGTACCACCTGCAGCGAAGGTGTATCGACCTGGCTGAGCGTGTCTTCGACCGTCAACGCAGCCCGCCCCGATTGCACATACAGCAATTGCACCAGATCACTGTGCCGATGGGGTTTGATTTCCCACTCATGCATCTTGCTGCGCTCGGGAATCGACTCGCAGTGGATCAGGTCGGGCGTCGGCCAGGCTGAGGTTTCGCCATACAGCTTGAAGACCGGAATTGCAGCAGGGGCTGTTCTGGGCATGGTCGGATCCGCGTAAAAACCTCGAAAAATCCAGATAATGCACTGGATAGTGCCTTCTTATGCCTGATGCATCCATTAAAAATACAGGAGACAAAAACAAAAACGTCTCGTTGGCCAATGGTTAACAGAGACTCACGACAGGATAAATACAATGAAAACCCAAGTCGCAATCATCGGCTCAGGCCCGTCCGGGCTGCTGCTGGGCCAACTGCTGCAACGTGCCGGTATCGATAACGTCATCATCGAACGCAAGGACCCTGAATACATTCTGTCCCGTATCCGTGCAGGCGTGCTTGAGCAAGGCATGGTCGACCTGCTGCGCGAGGCGGGAGTCAGCGAACGCATGGATGCCCAAGGCCTGATTCATGATGGATTCGAGCTGGCTTTCGACGGGCGTTGTGAACGTATCGACCTGAAAGCCCTGACGGGGGGCCAGACTGTCACCGTCTACGGCCAGACCGAAGTCACTCGCGACCTGATGCAGGCCCGTTCGGCGTCAGGTGCCGTGACCCTCTATGACGCCGAGAATGTTCAACTCCATGGACTCAACACCGATCACCCATACGTGACCTTCAGTCGGCACGGCGAAACCCAGCGCCTGGACTGCGATTACGTGGCGGGTTGCGATGGTTTCCATGGTGTTTCCCGGCAGTCCATTCCCGCCGATACCCTGAAGATCTTCGAGCGTGTCTACCCCTTTGGCTGGCTGGGTGTGCTGGCCGATACTCCGCCGGTCAACGAAGAGCTGGTGTACGCCAGCCACTCTCGCGGCTTTGCCCTGTGCAGCATGCGCTCGGCCACCCGCACCCGTTACTACGTGCAGGTCAGCGCGGATGAAAACGTCGAAGACTGGTCGGATGAACGCTTCTGGGATGAACTGAAAACACGCTTGCCCGAACATCTGGCCGAACGCCTGGTGACCGGCCCCTCCATCGAAAAAAGCATCGCGCCGCTGCGCAGTTTTGTCGTGGAGCCCATGCAGTACGGACGTCTGTTTCTGCTCGGCGATGCGGCGCATATCGTCCCGCCTACCGGTGCCAAAGGGCTGAACCTGGCGGCCAGCGATGTCAGCACGCTCTACCGGATACTGGTCCGCGTCTATCGGGAAGGTCGCACCGACCTGCTGGAAAAATACTCACAGATCTGCCTGCGGCGGGTGTGGAAGGCCGAGCGCTTTTCCTGGTGGATGACCTCTGCGCTGCACCGCTTTCCTGACATGGATGATTTCAGCCAGCGGATCCAGCAGACCGAACTGGACTACTACGTGGGCTCGGAATCCGGGCGCAGGACCATTGCCGAGAATTATGTGGGGTTGCCTTACGAAGTGATCGAGTAAAGCGCGGAGTAATGGACTGAGCTCATGGTTCCCCACCATGGCATGAGTATTGCCTTTCTATACCTGACAGCCCTGTTATCGGGGTATGTGTCGAGTTGTTGACGTTTCTTTGTCAGGCCTCCGATGTCACGTAATACAAGGTCTGCAGGCGATTATCACCTCGTTCCGGAGAGCTGCATGCGTAAGCAGGCAGCTCTCATTATGTCGATATTGATGCAGTTCGGACTTTCTGAGAGAAGAGCATGAAGGCAGTAATTCTGGCGGGAAGACCGGCGATCAGAAGCAGCGATGAGCCTTGCTTCAAGCTGCGTCGACAAAGGGGGAGGTGTGCTGCCCGCGTCAACAATCGGATCAGGCCGATGCTGCCCTTGCACAGAGGGGGCAAAGATAAACATTCTGACGTAATTGCTGTTCTGTCTCCCGATTCTTCTCCTTGTATAAATGGTTGGCATCAGGTTGTGGAGGGTGGATGTCGTGTCCGCTAAGTCCAGAACTGAATATTGCTTTTGTAGCCCTTTGTTTGTATCGAGACTCAATTCATGACTAACGACCGGATTGCCCAGCGTTGCATTTGTTGCGCCAGCATTGAGCTTGACCGTTCACCCGCTGTGCTGATGCCTTTTGTCGCCAAACGTGTATTTGGTCATGAGCCTGTCGAGATTACTGAAGAGTGGGGGTTAAGGGATCTGCAACAGGGTATGGCGTATACCTTGTGTGCTTCCTTGCAATGCCAGCAGTGCGGCGTGCTGTTTCTGGACTATCGCTTTTCCGATCAGGAAATGACGCAGCTTTATCATGGTTACCGCGATGAGCGATATAACCGGGAGCGTCAATATTATGAACCCAACTACGGTAAGGCCAGCCCCCATTATGAGGGCCGTGCGGAGTATGTGGGGGATGTTGAAAACTGGCTCGCAAGCCGTGTGCCGAACAATCCCTCCGTGCTGGACTGGGGCGGTGGTAGCGGCCTCAATACACTGTTTTTAGGCCGCAGCAAACTCACTCACATTTACGACATTTCGTCGGTCGCGACGGTTGAAGGTGTGGAGGCTGTGAGTCTGGAAACGATCGAGCAGCATCAATATGACCTGGTGATATGCAGCCAGGTGCTGGAGCATGTGCCTTACCCTCATGAGCTGCTCAAGCAGATAGCCGGGGCTCTTGATGAGCATACCTTGCTGTATCTGGAGGTTCCGAATGAGGTCTTGATTCGTGAAAACCCCGGCAACAAGAAGCTGGCCGGCCTTAAGCGGCATTGGCATGAGCATGTGAACTTCTTTACCGAGCAATCACTGCGCGAACTGGTTCAGTACGCGGGCTTGCAGGTGCATGAAATCATGAACCTGGACGTCAACCTGGGATGGCGCACCGGGAATCTGGTCGGGTTGATTGCCAAACGTATCAAGTGATGACAGGTTTTCCGGAATCTCTTGAGGGGTGCTGAAATCGAGGGCAACAGGCTTGTAACGTGAGGCCCGGACAGGGGATAGCGATTGCTTGGGTTTTGTATGAAATGTCTTGGTACTCGGTGATGCTGCGTTGAAAACGGTCTCGTGCGCGAGTCCGATCGGAATGCTCATTTACAACCCGTAAAGTCGAGCGCGACTCCGACCGTTCCTCGACCGTTTTCGCCTTGCCTGACCTTCGTCTCAAAACTTTTCGTACAGAACCTGGCAGGCGCGCAGCTCATTGCCTGCATTGCCCCGGGCATCCTGAAGACAGAGGCATCGGGACAGGAGCAGTCGATTTTAGGCAGGGCCAGTGGGCGCAAAAGAAATGACCGATTATGTGCTTGAAAAATCGGGCGCCCCTCTATCTTTTTCAGGAGTACGTTCGTGACCCGTTCTTTGTATGCCCCGCGACCCAGTCCCTATTACATCTTTGCATTCGATTATCGTCGTAACTCTGCCGGCATTCGCGTACTGCATGCCTTGTGCGATGCCTTGATCCGCTCCGGCCATGAGGCTTATGTCCGCGCCAATGTTGTCCACCCGGGCCTGATGACCCCCCGTCTGACCTCTGAAATCATGGCCTTGCATCGTGAGCAGGGCGTAGAACCCATTGTTGTTTACCCCGAGGTGGTGCCGGGCAATCCACTGGGCGGAAATGTCGTGGTCAGGTATCTCCTCAACCAGCCGGGTTTTCTCAATGCCGTTGATGTGGACGGCTATGGCGATGACGATATCTTCTACGGATATACGCATGACCTGCAGTTGCCAGGTCAACCGGATGATCAGCTCTTGTTCATGCCGCCTTTCGACAGGCGTGTGTTCCGTTTGCCTGAGCAGGCCGACAAGCGTATTCCGGGAAAAATCTGCTATTACCAGGGGCGAGGATCCCAGGCCAGAGTCGACCCCGCCTTGCTGGCGCCTGACTCTATAGAGATCACGTCGACCTGGCCTGCTTCGTGGGAAGAATTGGCCGATGTGTTTCAGCAGTGCGAGTATTTTTATTCCACGGAGTCTTCGGCGCTCGCGGGAGAGGCTGCATTGTGTGGGTGTATCGGTGTCATTCTGCCCAACGAACATGCACCGAAGATTATTGGCCAGAGTGAAACCAAGGGGTATGGCATCGCGTGGGGGCAATCCCCTGAACAGCTTGAGTGGGCTCGCCAGACCCTGCCGATGCTACGTGAACGAATGATCCAGCAGGAGGCCGAGTTCTGGACGGCGCTGGACGGTTTCATCAAGGTGACGCAGCAAGCCGTTGTCCAATACAAGGCTCGGCCAGACGTATGTGAAGTCACTGAATGGCTTTCGCACAGGGTTTTGACGAGTGTTCAGCGTCGACTGGTCCAGAATCGTGTTCATGATAAGAACATCCCCATTCTGGAGTTTGTGATTACGGATGTCGAAGGCAGCCAGGGCAAGTTGAGTCAAACCATCGACAGCATCCATGCCTTGCAGGGTGTTGTCGCCGCCGACATCCGGCTTCGTGTGTTGACTCGTGATCCGCTGGTTGTCGAGCCGCACGCTGATGTGATGGTCATGAAAATGGAGGCTGTTGAGCGAGTGGAGATGCTCAATACGGCCTTGAAAGAGTCTGCTGCTCAATGGTTCATGCTGCTGGATGCGGGCGAAGAAGTGATTCCGAGCGGTTTCCTCATGCTGGCTCTTGAACTGGCCGAGGCCTCTGACTCCCGGGCTTTCTATGCCGATGAGACCATGCGTTTCGACAATGGCCGCCAGAGCCCGTTGCTGCGTCCCGACCTGAATCTGGACTTGTTGTTGAGTTGTCCGTCCAGCATGACGCGGCACTGGTGGTTCAATCGCCAAACCTGGGATGCCATGGGCTGTTTTGCGGCTCAATACCCCGAGGCGTTTGAGTTCGATTACATCCTGCGCTTGATCGAGCAGGCCGGTTTTGAGGGCGTTGGGCATGTCAGTGAACCGTTCATTACCAGCTGCGCGCTGAATTTGCAGGACAGCTTGCAGGATCGGCAGGTCATCGAGCGCCATTTACGCTCCCGGGGTTTTGAGCAGGCCGGAGTCGGTTCACGTTTACCCGGCTGCTATGAAGTGAACTACGGCCATGCCAGCCAACCGCCCGTCAGTATTCTCGTCACTGTCGACGGGCATCTTGCTGAAGCGCAGCGTTGCATGGAAAGCCTGCTTGAACACACCCCCTACAACAACTATGAGTTGCTGATACTGGATAAGGGCAATGACGATCCTATGATCGTCAACTGGCTGTCGGGTATCGAGCAATTAGGCGCCGATCATTTGCGTGTCCTCAGGTACGGTGCTGAGGAGTCTGTCCAGGCTGTGCGCAATCATGCTGCCCATGAGAGTCGTGGTGAGTTCCTGCTGTTTCTGGATTCCGGAATCGGCGTCATGAGCAATGACTGGCTGCAGCAATTGTTGAACCATGCCATGCGACCGGAAGTGGGATGTGTCGGTGCGAAATTGCTTGGGGGCGATGGCAAGATACGTGACGCGGCCATGTTGCTGGGGTTGGGTGGGCCCGTGGGGATGCCTTATCGCAATATGCCGGCTGACGCTGCGGGGTATATGCAGCGTTTGCTTGTTGACCAGAACTGCTCGGCGTTGAGTGATAAATGTCTGATGGTTCGCCACGAACATTTCATGGCCGTCGGTGGGTTTGACGAGCAACTGGAGCCTTGGTCGGATGTCGACCTGTGCCTCAAGCTTCAGCAGGGCGGATACCTCAATGTGTGGACTCCCAGAGTTCAATTGCTGATCAGCGATCGAGAAGTTGCACCCCCTGTTGCTGCTCAGGAAGAGCGGATGTATGAGCGCTGGCTGCCAGTGCTGGCACGGGATTCTGCATACAATCGCAATTTCTCTCTTGAGTCGGGCAGAGCCTTCAGACTCGGTGATACCGCATTGTCCTGGCGCCCGACCATGAGTTGGGCGCCTCTGCCGACGGTGCTTGTGCACCCCGTGAAAAAGGCGGCCTGTGGGCAGCAGCGGATCATCGAGCCGTTCAATGCCTTGCGTACGGCGGGGCTTGTCGACGGCACACAGTCGTCCAGTCTGCTCTCTGTGGTTGAGCTGGAGCGCTATTCTCCCGACGCTATCGTGCTGCAGCGCCAGCTTGAGGCTCCGCAGTTGCAGTCCATGCAGCGCATGAAACAGTTTTCACAGGCCTTCAAGGTCTATGACCTCGATTCATATCTGCCGGGTTTGCCGGAATTCAGCAGGCACAAGAAAACGCCGGAACTGGCATTGCAGTTGATGGGGGGAGCCTTCGCCTGCATGGACCGCGTGGTGGTGTCGAGTGCTGTCCTGGCGCAAGTCTTCGATGGCCTGCACCCGGATATTCGAGTGATGCAGACTCGTCTTGCACCGGATCGCTGGTCTGCATTGGCCGGTGAGCGTCGTTGTTCTTCCCGGCCACGGATAGGTTGGGTGGGCGGGCATGAGCAGTGGGATGACCTGAATCTGATTGCCGATGTCATCAAGACGTTGGGCAGCGAGGTGGAAATGGTTTGCCTGGGGGCCTGTCCGGATTCCCTGCGGCCTCATTTCCATGAGGTCCACAAGGAAGTTACGCTTTGCGCCTATCCGGCCAGGCTGGCTTCGCTGAATCTTGATCTGGCATTGGTGCCCTTGCAGGATACGGTGTTCAACCGCTGTAAAGGCAACTTGCGGTTGCTGGAGTTCGGTGCATGTGGCGTGCCGGTTATTTGCAGTGATCTGGAGCCGTTCCAGGGTGACTTGCCGGTGACTCGGGTCAAGAACACATTCGAGGGCTGGATGAAGGCGATTCGAGCATATCTGGGTGACCTTGATTCAGTCGCCTTGTTGGGCGATGCATTTCGGGCGCAGGTGCAGCGTGACTGGATGCTGGACGAAAATGCCATGGACGCCTGGCGTTCTGTCTGGCTACCTGACTGAGCGTGTCGGGAGCGTGTGACGGGCGTTTCGGGGAGACGATTGATTCTTGATATCCCGAACGCCCGGTGAGTATTGTGTACGAGTTGCCGCCTGACGGCTCGATGACAATCAAAGGATTGAACGATGACCTGCCATGACCCCCATTCTCTTGCACAACACTTGGCAGGCATCGACGAAGTGGAGTGTGTGACGCCGGATCTGAATGGCGTACCACGCGGCAAGGTGATGACCGCTGCCGGCTTTCTGGAAGGCAGGCGTCTGCAACTGGCGCGCGGCGTGTTGTTGCAGTGCATCATGGGCGGTTATCCGCCTGCGCGGTTTTATGGCAATGATGATGGCGACCTGGCTCTGGTCGCTGACCCGAAACAGATCCATCGCCTGCCCTGGAGCGAGCAGCCCCGGGCGCTGGCGCTCTGTGATGCCGATGATCTGAGCGGCGAACGTTGTGAGCTGTCGACGCGGGCGCAACTCAAGTCGGTCATTGCCCGATACGCCAGGCATGGGTTATCGCCGGTCGTGGCGACCGAACTCGAGTTTTTTGTGTTTGCTCCCAATCCCGATCCTGTTCAGCCATTCGTGCCGCCCATGGGGCTGGACGGTCGCCGCGAGCAGGGGCAATCGGCATTCAGCATCAGCTCCCATAACGGCCTGCGTCCCTTTTTCAATGAGGTTTACCGCTGCATGGCGGCTATGGGGCTGCCGCGTGACACGTTCATGCATGAGATGGGCGTCAGCCAGTTCGAGATCAACCTGTTGCACGGCGATCCGTTGCTGCTGGCCGACCAGACCTTCCTGTTCAAGCACGTGCTCAAGGAGGTGGGGCTCAAACATGGCCTGACGGTGGTGTGCATGGCCAAGCCGCTGGCGCAGGTGCCGGGCAGCTCGATGCACATTCATCAAAGCGTGGTGGATTCAGCTTCGGGACGTAACGTGTTCAGTGATGAGCACGGTCAACCGACGGCAGCCTTTCGGCATTTCATTGGCGGGCAACAGGCCTGCCTGGCTGATTTCACCGCGCTGTTTGCCCCCAATGTGAATTCCTATCAGCGCTTGTGTCATCCCTATGCCTCGCCCAACAATGCGTGCTGGTCTCATGACAACCGCGGTGCCGGATTGCGGATTCCTGCCAGTGCAGCACAAGCTAGAAGGGTGGAGAATCGCTTGCCGGGTGCTGATGCCAATCCTTACCTGGCCATTGCGGCCAGTCTGGCGTCGGGTCTGTACGGGATTGAGCGGCAACTGGAACCCACTGCTCCGGCTCAAGGCGAGATCGAGGTGCCTGAAGCGTTGAGGTTACCCTGTACCCTGCATGCCGCGCTGGAGCGTCTGAGGCAGAGCAAAGTGGCCAAGGAACTGTTTGGTCATGAGTTCATCGAAGGCTACATCGCCTCGAAGAACATGGAGCTGACCAGCTTTTTTGATGAAATAACTCCCTGGGAGCGGCGTGTGTTGGGTGCCCAGGTTTAAGAACCGTTGTTTTGGAGTCGTCTGTCCGGGCGGCTCTTTATTTTTGGAACGTCCATGCGCCAAATCTGGAAGTCTTTTCAGGGTCTTTATTTCGCTACGCTGATGATGCTGATCGGTTCGGGTCTGTTAAGTACCTACCTGGCCTTGCGGCTGGCCGCCGATGAGGTGGACGGCCTGTGGATCGGTGCGCTGATGGCGGCCAACTATTTCGGGCTGGTGCTGGGGGGCAAGGTCGGACACCGGTTGATCGGCCGTGTCGGGCATATTCGTGCCTATGCGACCTGTGCCGGGATTGTCGGTGCGGCGGTGCTGGGGTTGGGATTGATCAACTGGCTGCCGGCCTGGCTGTTCCTGCGGATGATCGTCGGGCTCGGGATGATGTGCCAGTACATGGTCATCGAGAGCTGGCTCAACGAGCAGGCGGCGGCGCGGCAGCGGGGGATGGTCTTCAGCGGCTACATGATTGCGTCTTATCTGGGGCTGGTGTTGGGACAACTGATTCTGGTGATTCATCCCGGCCTCGGTCCGGAGCTTCTGATGCTGATCGCCATGTGTTTTGCCTTGTGCCTGGTGCCGGTGGCCATGACCCGCAGCATTCACCCGGCACCTTTGCGTCCTGCGCCGCTGGAGCCGCGGTTTTTCATCAGTCGGGTGCCGCAGTCGCTGACCACGGTGCTGGCTTCCGGGCTGATTGTCGGGGCCTTCTACGGTCTGGCGCCGCTGTATGCGGCGCAGCAGGGGCTGTCTACCGAGCACGTCGGTATGTTCATGGGGTTCTGCATTCTGGCCGGTCTGCTGGTGCAGTGGCCACTGGGCCTGCTTTCCGACCGCTATGACCGGGCACATCTGATGCGAGCCTTTGCGGGAGTATTGGTGGTGGCGGCCTTGCCGCTTGCGGTCCTGCCGGAGATGCCGCTGGAAATGCTGGTGGTGGTGGGTTTCATCGCGTCGCTGGTGCAGTTCAGCCTCTATCCGTTAGCGGTGGCTTTTGCCAATGACCACGTCGAGGGAGAGCGCAGGGTGTCGCTGACGGCGATGCTGTTGATGACCTTCGGTATCGGCGCCAGTATCGGTCCCTTGGTCGCCGGTGCGCTGATGAAGCTGCTGGGCAGCAACATGCTCTATGCGTTTGTCAGCTTTATCGCCCTGGTGCTGACCCTGCTTACCCGGCCCAAGGCCGTCACGCACAAGCATCAGGTGGACGATGCGCCCCTGCATCACGTGGCGATGCCGGACAGCATGTCCAGCTCGCCTCTGGTGGTCGCACTGGACCCACGGGTCGATGAGCAAGTGGTTCAGGAACAGATGCAGGCCACGGTCGAGCCTGAAGCGGAGCCTGAGCCAGAACCTGAGCAGGAAGTCAGCGCCGAACAGCCGGTGAAACCGGCAAAGGTGGCTGAAGAAGAGGAAATCGACCGGCCCTGACAGAGGGTGGGACGGTAGGAGCGAATTCATTCGCGAGAAGGCATTCCAGATCTACCGGCCTTTCGTGAATGAATTGGCTCCTGCGGGGGGGCAATCAGAAATCGTCGTCTTTGTCGAAGCGGCGGGCTTCACGTTGCAACTGATAGACGAAGCGTTCCACCTGGCGTTGTACCAGGCCGCTCATGTTGTGAAAGCGTACGCCGGCGAAGGTGGTGTTGAAACGCTCTTCAAAGTGCAGGTAACGCAGTTCGACGGGGGCGGTCATTGCCCCGAAAGGCAGCTTGGCGATGAAGCGTTCGTAGACCTGACCCAGTTGCATGCGTTCGGAGACGTCACCGTCGAAGCGCAGCTTGCAGCCGGTTGCCGAGATATCCAGCAGTTTGCCGGCAATCGGGGCCTTGAGCTTGTCGCCGCCGATTTCAATGTCGACCAGTTGAGCCAGCTTGAGAGCGGCACGGAAGGCATTGCGACGCTGGTGATAAATGACTTCGGTGGGCAGTGCGCCGCGATAGAGGCGTTGGCCTTCTGTGTCGACGATGGTCATCTGCTCCGAGCTTTCCCAGGCGATGCGCACGCCATCGTGGAAGCCTTCGACACGAAATGATTCGCCATTGGCCAGGAAACGTTCGCCGTCCCGGGGGATCATCTCGTCAAGTGCCATGACGTTATTGTCGCGATCGACTTCGATCAGGTAGCTCTGGAAGCGCTGAGAACGCTCATGAAAGGTAATGATCAGCGGATCATTATGTTCAAGTAGCAACCGCAGGTTAGCGGCGATTTCCAAAGGTGTATTCAGAACCTTTGGGGGCTGCGGAGCATCATCCGCGCTTGAGCCATTCACGTTTTTCCATCTCCAGGCAAAATACTACGGCAACGCAACAACAGGCATTCTGCCACTACGCATGAAACCTTGAAACAGGAAGTTACGCCTGACTGAGCGGGCGCGGTTTTGCTCTTCCTGCGGTTGATCCGCGGTTATCGTACAGCGTCGGGGTATCAACACCGTTCAAGATGCGAAGCTGGTGAGCTGTGTTCACCTGCTGCAGCTGTATAAGGCTACCATTCTGCTCATTGATAGCCTGGCATTCAGTGATCAGCGCGTTCAGTTCGTCGCCAGCCGCGAGAAGCTGCTCGCCGACTGAAGAGTGGCTGGCCAGTTCCTGAAGACCCTTGCGGTTTGCAGGCAGTCCGAGCGCCGTGAGCACCTGGCTGCGCTTGCGACCATGCTGTTCAAGCTGGATCACCAGCGCCTGTTTCTGCGCCAGGATATGTTCCATCTCGTTCATGTCGCGACCATGCAGAACCAGTGACTCGGCCTGCAATACTTCAAGCAGTTGCCGGGTCGGGACCATGTCGTCGGTGATCATCTGAAGCAAAGTAGTATCTTGCATCGCATGCTCTGGTTTTCAAGCGTCCAGAATATCCACCGCGAGCACAGGGCTAGCGTTGGGTCTCAAAGTTCAGCAATTTGCTGGCTACGCGGTTGCTGTCCACTGTGTAGGTGCCGTCTGCAATCGCTTGCTTCAGCTCGGCTACGCGAGAGCTGTTGACGGTTGGCAGTTCGCCCAGCTTGTCAGTGATTTTCTGCAACTGTTGAGCCTCACTGCTGAGATGAACGGATTCACCGCTGCCTTTGATGTTTGCAGGAGTCGCTGCAGTTGTGGCGGCATCGGTCTTGCCGGCTTCCTTTGCGGTCCCGGTGCGTGAAGTGCTCCCGACGGACTGTGCATTTCCAAGGCGACTGAAATCTATGGGCATGATGAAAAACCTCTGGGTGTATTGGACGCTTGCCTTGTTTTCGGCCCAATACGAAAAAACTTTAGGCGTTGTGTGAAAAGCATGCGGAACGCGCTTTCCACCGCGGGAATATGCACCGCAGTCTAGGAAAAACGCGCGTTCGACGCCAGCCTCAATCTATCTACATGGCAACTTCCACCTGACCCGGGCCGGTAATGTTGGCCTTGATGACGCGATTGGAATTCAGGTTCTTCACCCGTATCTGTTCGTTGTAACTGCCATCGGACAGCGCTTCGCCCGGCATGCGCACGGACAGCGAGCCGCTTCGGGCGGTGATGACCACCTGATCACCCTTGCGCACCATCTGTGGTTGCTCCAGGAAAACGGGTGACATGACCTGATCGATGACCGTTGGTCGGACAACTTTTTGTCCGACGGCCTGATCCAGGGATGAGAGAAACCCCAGGCCCAGGCTGCTGATATCTCTTTCGCGCAGTGCAACATCTTCCTCCGACACGAAACTGTCGCGCCTCAAGGGGCGGACTGAAACAACCACGTTGCGAAACAGTTTGACCTCTGCCGGCACGAACACGGTCCAGGGGGACGAACCTTCGCAGCGTACGCGCACGGTCACTCGGCCCACTGGCCTTGCGCTTTCCAGTTTCGCTGTCAAATCCTTGTCGCAAAAACCCATGCGTAACCTAGGATCTAATTGACGGACCTGAATTTCATATCGCCCTTCGATCTGGTTGGTCGATAAATAGTCTTCAACTGTGAACTCAAGAAACCCTTGAGTGACGCCGATAAGCTGTTCAGGCAGTGTGAAACTCTCGGCGCGGCCGTAGTTGGCAGTGCCTGCGAGGCAGAGCACTGCAATCATGCACAGAAGCCTGCGGGTTTCTAATGCCAGGTGTCGAAAAATTGTCGTCTTTGCGTTCATGGCGTATAAAAAGCAAGGCCCGTGCCGCTTACCAAATCTGGTGCGTGGTGAACGGTGGCTTTGGTAAGGGGGGTCGGGCATGGCAGGTGTAATGGATTCGGTAAACCAGCGAACTCAGCTGGTGGGTCAGAATCGCCTTGAGCTGCTTCTGTTTCGTCTGGATGGCAAGCAGCTCTACGGGATCAACGTATTCAAGGTCAAAGAAGTACTGCAGTGCCCAAAGCTGACCATCATGCCCAAATCCAGCCGGATTGTGCGTGGGGTGGCCAATATTCGCGGTGGCACGATCCCGATCATGGATCTGGCAATGGCGACGGGCTCGACCGGTATGATTTCGCTGGTGAACTCCTTCGTCATCATCACCGAGTACAACACCAAGGTTCAGGGCTTTCTGGTGCATTCGGTCGAACGCATCGTGAACATGAACTGGGAAGAGATTCATCCGCCACCCAAGGGGACCGGGCGCGATCACTACCTGACGGCCGTGACGCGTGTCGATAACCAGTTGGTGGAAATCATCGACGTCGAGAAGATTCTCGCCGAGGTGGCACCTATCACCGAGGGCGTGTCCCAAGGGGTAGTGGACGAAGAGGTTCATCAAAAGGCTGTTTCGTTGCGAGTGCTGACGGTCGATGACTCGTCGGTTGCGCGCAAGCAGGTGAGTCGTTGCCTGGAAACGGTCGGGGTCGAGGTGGTTGCCTTGAACGATGGTCGCCAGGCGCTGGATTACCTGAAAGCGATGGTCGAAGAGGGCAAGAAACCTGACGAAGAGTTTCTGATGATGATCTCCGACATTGAAATGCCGGAGATGGATGGCTATACCCTTACAACTGCCATACGTAATGATCCACGGATGCAGAAGCTCCACATCACCTTGCATACTTCGTTGTCAGGGGTATTCAACCAGGCGATGGTAAAGAAGGTTGGTGCTGACGACTTCCTCGCGAAATTTCGACCTGATGACCTCGCGGCCAGGGTCGTGGCGCGGATCAAAGCGGCAGATAATAGCTAGGAGCGTTGTTCCTGGTGGTTCACATGATTGAGAGGCGGCACCTTGTCTACGGGTAATTTGGATTTTGAGCAGTTCCGGGGCTTTTTGGAAAAGGCCTGTGGCATCTTGCTGGGGGAGAACAAGCAGTACCTGGTATCCAGCCGTCTCAACAAGCTGATGGAACAGCAGGGCATCAAATCCTTGGGGGAGCTGGTTCAGCGTATTCAGTCTCAGCCACGCAGTGGTCTGCGCGAGCAGGTGGTCGATGCAATGACTACCAACGAAACCTTGTGGTTTCGTGATACCTATCCTTTTGAGGTACTCAAGAGCAAGGTGCTGCCCGAGCAGATCAAGGCCAGTCCCGGTCAGCGTCTGCGTATCTGGTCGGCGGCCTGTTCATCCGGTCAGGAACCCTATTCGCTGTCGATGTCCATCGACGAGTTCGAGCGAAGCAATCCGGGGCAGCTCAAGGGCGGCGCACAAATCGTGGCCACCGACCTGTCCAGCCTGATGCTGACCAACTGCAAGACCGGGGAATACGACAGCCTGGCAATCGGTCGGGGTCTTTCGCCGGATCGTCTGCAGCGCTACTTCGATGTGAAAAGCCCGGGTCGCTGGGTGGTGAAGCCGCCGATCAGAAGCCGTGTCGAGTTTCGCTCGTTCAACCTGCTGGACAGTTACGCCAGCCTGGGCAAGTTCGACATCGTGTTCTGCCGCAACGTGCTGATCTATTTCTCGGCCGAAGTGAAGAAGGACATCCTGCTGCGTATCCACGGCACGCTCAAGCCGGGTGGTTACCTGTTCCTGGGGGCCTCCGAGGCGCTCAACGGTTTGCCGGATCATTATCAGATGGTTCAGTGCAGTCCAGGGATTATCTACAAGGCCAAGTGATGGTCTTGCAGGCATGAACATGAAAGAGACCTTCGGGTCTCTTTTTTGTGGGCGTGCAGTGAGTTTGTTGGGTGTCGGCAAGTTTTTACCACTCCCAGGCCCTTTCGGTGAACTCGGCAGTGGGCGGTAGGACGGTATGGAGAAATTGCAGGTATTGCTCGAAGCGTTGTTTATCGGGAAAGCGGGCTTCAAAGCCCAGTGTGATATCCGTGCGGTGAGTAATGATCATCGATCGCTTGCGGTCCACCGTGACAAAGTTGTATTCGTGCCAAGGCAGACTTTCTTCGTGATGGATGGGGTTTTCCCAGTTCAACAGTGACCGTGCAGCCCCGACCGCTATTGCGGCAGGGCCGATCAGGAATAGAAGAGAGCCGGTGACGAGGGCGACACCGACGAAGAGCAGAATGGTGAAAATGGCGACGCCTTTGAAGAGCGGGCCTGCAAAACTGGGGTAGTAGTCGTAGCGCTCGACAGATCCTGAGTGGAGTTTTATATGGTAGTTGAATATGGTTTTTTTTCTTATGACCAATATGATTATATAGGCAAAAAATATTGTTGTTAGGCAGCTGAAGCTTATAGATAAGCCTAAGCTTTCAGAAAGTGCACTCCACATCACCCATGCGAAATAGATAAAAAGTGCAATCATTCCCCCTATGGCAGATACTTGAAATCTCATGAATTCCTTGGGTGGGCAGTCGATGGTTTTAATACTCCAGGTCATTACGGATGTGTTGTGGCTTGATAAAAGGTTCTTTTTTTCATCGTCAGGTAGTGTGTGAGGCATGGGTTATCATTCCGGAAGAGCAAGAATCAAAGCATCGGTGTGGTTTTTTTGCTGACTTCAAGGTGCGTGTGAGTCAAGCCATTTATGGCCACGTTTCCTTTTTGTATGGATATCTCCGTGTAGGCTCCTTGCCCGGAGGAGTGTTGTTTGTAGGTTGCAGTGCTTTTGAAAAGTATTTGCGGGCTTGGCTGGGTTTTCAGTAGGAACGCTTCTCTTTTACTTCTTCCTCTTGGTTGTCATTTAGGAGACGGAGCGATCCAGTATTCCTACACTTTTTCTGTCGGTCACCATCGACTTTGCTTCCCTGATCACCTTGGTGTCGGAAGGTTTTCACCACTCCCAGGCCCTTTCGGTGAACTCGGCAGTGGGCGGCAGGACGGTATGGAGAAATTGCAGGTATTGCTCGAAGCGTTGTTTATCGGGAAAGCGGGCTTCAAAGCCAACGGTGATATCTGTGCAGTGAATAACGATCATCGAGCGTTTGCGATCTACGGTGACGAAGTTGTGCTCGTCCCATGGCCTGCTTTGTTTGTGATGGATAGGGTTTTCCCAATTCAACAGTGATCGTGCAGCCCCGACCGCCATCGCGGCAGGGCCGATCAGGAATAAAAGAGAGCCGGTGACGAGGGCGACACCGACGAAGAGCAGAATGGTGAAAATGGCGACGCCTTTGAAGAGCGGGCCTGCAAAGCTGGGGTAGTAGTCGTAGCGCTCGACAGATCCTGAGTGGAGTTTTATATGGTAGTTGAATATGGTTTTTCGTCTTATGACTAGCATGATCCAGTAGGTAGAAATTGCTACTGCCGCGCAGCCAAGTCCGATAGATAGATTCATATCTTCAGACAATGCATCCCACCATACCCATATGAAATAGAGAAAAAATGCAATCATTCCCCCTATGGCGAATATTTGAAACTTCATGAATTCCTTGGGTGGGCAGTCGATGGTTTTGATACTCCAGGTCATTATGGATGTGTTGTGGCTTGATAAAAGGTTATTTTTTTCATTGTCAGGTAGTGTGTGAGGCATCGGGCATCATTCCGGAAGAGCAAGAATCAAAGCATCGGTGTGGTTTTTTTTACTGACTTCAAGGTGCGTGTGAGTCAAGCCATCTATGGCCACGTTTCCTTGTTTGCTGGGCTCTATTTGGTAGAGATAACTCTGGTTTTTTTGTCCTGGAGTATTCGTATCGTTCGGGTACCAGATTTGTAGCTCGATATAATCAACCTCTTCCTTGAGCGGAACCCAGGTTTGCCAAACAACATCTTCCCCCGCAGGAAAAATCGGGAAACCCAGGTCCGAGTGTGTACGGGGCGGTCGCTCATTACCAAGCCTGCCAAACGCCTTGGCAGGAATGAACTTTCCGCGCTCTTCAAATATATCGGCGATGGGGGTGTCTGTTTGTGTTGTTGGCAGAAAGCCTAAAGGACGAGTACTGCTGATAACATTAAGCTTTATCTGCTTTCCACGTAAGGACTCAGGCAGGCGCAGTTGTATCCAGGCACCATCTTGCACGGCCACCTTCACATGGCCACCCTTTGCTGTATATTGTTGTCTGTAGGCGGTCGTCGTTTGGATAAAAACTTGTGGAGACAGTTGGATGTTAAGTAAAGCCAGCTTCTCTTCGGCTTCCTCTTCCCGTGTGGCCGCATGTTGGTATTCGCTCGAGCGCGACCAGCAACATTTTCGTAGCCACCAACCGATACTGTCCTGTTTGAAATAGTTTAACGCCAGGCTGGCGGCGAGATACACGAGTCCAGCTATTAGAAGAATAATGGTTAGCCAGCCACTCATTGCAAAAAATACAACATTTCTAGATAAGGTATTTCCTGCAATTAAGAAGATTGAACCGCCAAGTCCCATCACAGCCACAGCAGCGCCTTTTACAGCTAATGCTGTTTTTTCCTCTTCGGTTTTAGCGTTTGTGTGATCGTTCCAGATATCCCAGATCTCCAATACCGCCGCCACCACCGCAAACGCCCCCACAGCCATCAGCGTAACCCTGAAGCTACGAACCGCTTCGCCCCAGACCGGATTTCCCTGCGCTTTCCAATAGGCGGCAGAGCGATCCAGAATGCCTACGTCATAACCCCCGATCAGCACCGGCTTCGCTTCCTTGATCACCGCCCAGGGTGCTTCGACAAACACGGCCATCAGCAGGTTGGCGCTGTAACCCAGGCTGTAGCCGACCTTGACGATATCCCTGGCGCTGAAATCGCCATCGCGGGTCAGGTCGTGGTAGAGCAGGGCGGTGTTGATGAAGTTGAGCAGGATGACGCCCCAGGTGACCGCAGCACTGAAGCCGCCGAGGCGTTCGCTCCAGGCCTTGGCGCGGGTGTGCCAGTCCTTGGCGACGTCCAGGCCGGACTGGAAGAAGGCGCGGATTTCGTCCTGCAGCAGCCGGGCGTACTGGTTGTTCTGGAAGTCGAGCAGCATCGGGAGTTTCAGCTCGTGCAGGCGCAATGCATCCATCATGGTTTGCAGGTGGCGGGCGGTGCTGCGGCGGCTATGGGGTTCGAGGGGGTAGAGCCATCGACGTCGGGTCTCGGCAATCTGCCTGGAGAGCCGGTGCCATTCGCGTTTCCATTGCTGGAGTCGGGAGGCGATCTGTTCGTTGAGGCGGATTCGCTCCGGCGTATTGGCCAGGATCTGACCGATCAGCAGGTTACGGATCAAGGCCGCGATATTCTGATATTGGCCCCGGGCCAGACGGCTGTCGGTGGGCACCCAGGCCAGCAGCAGGGTTTCTGCCGTGGCCTTGCCGACGCCCATGGCTAGTTCACGCAGGGCCTTGAAGGTATCCCTGACCGGTTGTTTCAGGTTTTTCATCCAGGGTCTGTCGGCGAAATCCTTGTGGTTGAGTACGGCGTTGAGTTCTCCGGCGCGGGTGGCGAGGTTGGTGATGTCTCCCAGGCCATTGAGCAGGGCGTTGGCTTCCTGGTGCAGGGCTTCCTTGAGTGCCGGAGAAAACCCGTAGCGCATGGTCCCGAACAGGCTGGTGGCCTTGGCGTCCTGCTCGATCAGCCAGGTGCTGGCCTGTTCGTCCTGGGTGTACACGACCAGCAGATGAGTCATGACCATTTGCAGGTACAGCAGGGCGTTGGGGTTCGTGGTGTCGATGAACAGCCGCAGCGGTTCGTTGCCCAGGTACTCGGCCCATGCCTGAAAGTCGGCCTGGGTATCGCGGATCTGCCGTAGCAGGCGTTCGTGGGTGGGCTGGTGTTCCAGCAGATAGGCGCGGGCCC